>NZ_JBHVHQ010001062.1:0-2622 GCF_042800135.1 Streptomyces sp. NPDC057654
TCCCCGGACCGTGCCTGCACACCGGTCCGGGGACGCCCCACAGGTTCTACGTCAGTGCCGGCCCGCCCGCTCGGCGGCGGGCTTGGGGAGGGAGCAGCCCGGCAGGCCGAGGTCGACCTTGTTCCCGGTGCCGATGCACTTGGCGAGGATGTAGGTCTCCTGGGCGTAGCCGATGCCCTTGCGGACCGTCACCTTGCCGTTCTCGTCGACCTCGCACGGGTTGTTCAGCGTGCAGCGCTGGCCGTCCTCGTTGGTCGTGTTGTTGACGGCGACGACATGGCCGGTGGCGGTGTCCACGACGGGCGAGCCCGACGTGCCGCCTATGACCTGGCAGGCGGAGGTGTAGCGGAGCGAGTCCTTCCAGGTCCAGTCGCCCTCGCGGAGCCGGTAGGCGAAGCCGTCCGTGTTGCAGGAATAGGTCTTCTTCCAGTAACCGGAGACGACCGCGATGGAGGCGCCCTTGACGGGGTGGTCGGCGTTGAGCTTCAGGGCGTCGATCTTGTACTGCTGCTTGATCTTGGCGTAGGTGGTGTTCAGTTCGTAGAGCGTGACGTCGGTGTCGGTCATCGTCGCGTACGAGACCTTGGTGGCCTTGAGCGTGGCGACCTTGCCGGCGGAGGCGTTGAGAAGACTGAAGGTACGGCTGGACGGCTTGTCCACGATCACCTCGCCCGCGCCGGGCATTCCGGTCTCCAGGCAGTGGCCGTTGGTCAGGATGAGGCCGGGATCGTTGTCCTGCGAGTTGGGCAGCCGCACCAGCGATCCGGAGCAGTTGCTGAGCGCGACGGTGCCGGCGAAGTTGACGGCCTTGGCCTTGGCGGCGACCGGGGCCGCTTGGGCGGCGGCCTTGGCCTTGGCCTTCACCTCGGGGGCAACGGGCTGGGCCGAGGCCGCGCCGGTGGAGGCGAGCGTCGCTCCGGTCAGGAGGAGCGTCGCGAGCGCACCGACGAGAGGCTTCTTCATGGGGGGTCCCCTCCGTACATAAGTTCTTCCGTTTTTGACGTGTGCATTGTTGAGGGCGGGGGGACCGCCCGGCAATCGGGTCGACAGAAGTGCCGGGGAAGTTGGCCTGTTTCCTCTCTACGCGCACCCTTGACCAGTTCATGACACCGCTCGAATCTGTCGGCACCCACACCCAGGAGAGCTCCCAGGAGACCCCTCATGAGACTCCGATCACGCGGCCGTTGGGCCGGAGCCTGCGCCGCCCTGCTCGCCGTCGCCCTCGCCGCGCCCACCGCGACCGGCGCGACGCCCGACCGGCCGGCCTCCCCGTCCGCCGAAGCCACGCACTCCTACGAGGTCACCGGCCCGGCGACGCCCGCGCAGCGCACGGCCATCGCCGCCACCGGCGCCGCGATCGACGCGGTGCGCGAGCACTCCGTCACCATCACCGCCTCCGCCGCCCAGGCCGAGCGCGTACGCGGACTCGGCT
Organism: Streptomyces sp. NPDC057654; assembly: GCF_042800135.1. Taxonomy (NCBI): domain Bacteria; kingdom Bacillati; phylum Actinomycetota; class Actinomycetes; order Kitasatosporales; family Streptomycetaceae; genus Streptomyces; species Streptomyces sp. NPDC057654. The sequence goes on from NZ_JBHVHQ010001062.1 coordinate 1,433, forward strand.
ACCGGGTGAAGGAACTGACCGCGCCCCCGGACCGTACGGGCGGCGAGCGCCCGCGTCCCTTCGACTTCCCGCCGAAGGACTCGAATTACCACAACTACGCCGAGGCGGCGGCGGAGATCAACGCCGATCTCGGCAAGTACCCCGGCATCATGGCGAAGAAGGTCATCGGCAAGTCCTATGAGGGCCGCGACATCATCGCCGTGAAGATCAGCGACAACGTCGGCACGGACGAGGCCGAGCCCGAGGTGCTCTTCACCCACCACCAGCACGCACGCGAACACCTCACCGTGGAGATGGCGCTCTACCTGATCAACGAGTTCGGCTCCAAGTACGGGAACGACCCGCGCGTCACCAAGCTCGTCGACAGCCGCGAGATCTGGATCGTGCCCGACGTGAACCCGGACGGCGGCGAGTACGACATCGCCACCGGCTCGTACCGCAGCTGGCGCAAGAACCGCCAGCCCAACTCCGGCACGTCGCGCGGCACCGACCTCAACCGCAACTGGAACTTCAAGTGGGGCTGCTGCGGCGGCTCCTCGGGCAGTACGGGCTCCGAGACGTACCGCGGCACCGCCCCCGAGTCGGGGCCCGAGGTCAAGGTCGTGGCGGACTTCGTACGCAGCCGCGTCGTCGGCGGCAAGCAGCAGATCAAGGCCGCCATCGACTTCCACACCTACAGCGAACTGGTGCTCTGGCCCTACGGCTACACCTACAACGACACCGCGCCCGGCATGACCCAGGACGACCGGGACGCCTTCGCGACGCTCGGCAAGTCCATGGCCGCCAGCAACGGCTACACGCCGGAGCAGTCCAGCGACCTGTACATCACCGACGGGTCCATCGACGACTGGCTGTGGGGGAACCAGAAGATCTTCGGCTACACCTTCGAGATGTACCCGAACTCCAGTGGCTCGGGCGGCGGCTTCTACCCGCCGGACGAGGTGATCGGCCGGGAGACGGCCCGCAACCGCGACGCGGTGCTGCAACTCCTGGAGAGCGCCGACTGCGTGTACCGGGTGATCGGCAAGCAGCAGCAGTACTGCCCGGGTACCTCCTGACCCGGCCAACGGCCGCCCGGCGGCGCGGGCGCCGGGGCCCCGAACCCCCGCCCGGCTCCCCCGGACCCCCGCCGGCGGAGCAGCGGAGCACCCCCCCCCCCGCGGAGCCCCCCCCCCCCCGCCCCGCCCACA
>NZ_JBHVHQ010001063.1:0-2609 GCF_042800135.1 Streptomyces sp. NPDC057654
GGTCCGGGCCCTGTGCCGGCCGATACGTGGCCCGGCGTCGGCTATCTGGTCCGGAGCAGAGCCGCAGCGCGCGCCCGCTGTCAGCGGTGCGCCGGGAATTCCACCACCTGTTGGTAGGTGGGGCGGTTCTGCCAGGTGATGGATTTGTGGGTGAGGCCGCCGACGGCGCGCTGGATGATGGAGTCGGCGCACCACTGGTCGCCGGCCTTGCAGCTGTCGTCGCCCGGGTAGACCTTGTCGGCGGGCTGGGACGCGGCTTGGCGGAGGGTGTCGAGGAGGGCGGTGCGGCAGGTGGAGAGGTCGCCGTTGCCGCAGTACTGCTTGGCCAGCGGGCCCTTGACCGGCTGGCCGAGGACGGAGCGCAGGTCCTTGTCGACGTAGCTCCACCAGCCGGTGAGGAAGGCGGAGCCGGCGTGGGAGCCGGTGGGGCCGTGGCCGGCCGAGGGGGATTCGTCGATGCCCGCGTTGGCCTGGAGCGCCTGGTAGAGGTCGCCGCCGAGCCCCGGTTCGTACTCGGCCTTCACCAGCAGCGGCCACCACGCGTCCATGGTCCGTACGGCGTCCGCGTGCGCGTAGGCGTGCGCGCCCGGCGTGGTCTCGCGGCGCTGCGCGCCGTCGGCGCGCCAGGACTCCAGCTCCTGTACCACCGAGGACAGTTTCGGGTCGGTGACGGGCTGGGACCGCAGCACCTTGATCAGCTTCGGCAGGACGTCCTCGCCCCGCAGGTCCGTCACCGCCGCGTCCTCCATGGCGCGCGTGAGGGACGCGCGGGTCACTCCGCCGTCGGCCACGAGCCCCCGCACCCGGTCGTCGAGGAGGTTGGCGCGGTGCACCGAGCCCGCCGCGAAGCCCGCGGCGGTGTAGTCGTCCGCCTGCTTGTTATTCCATGAGATGTAGTAGTCCTGGTCGACGTCGTTGGGGTGCTGGGCCGCCGGGGTGTAGTCGGCGGTGTTGCCGGCCGGGTCGAAGTTCTTCCACTCGTACGCCTTGTCCGCCGTGATCGGCAGCGACGGGTCCACAGCAGGGTTGCGCACCGGGTTCAGGCCGCTGTTGAAGTAGGCGGTGTGCTGGGCGTCCGCGTAGAACCAGTTGAAGGCGTAGCCGATATGGTCGGCGGCGCTCTGGAAGGACTTGGCGTCGCGTACGTAGCCGGGGTCGTTGAGCATCTGGAAGCCGATGATCGAATCGGCCTCGTGCCGGTAGGTCGAGCGCAGCGCGGTGTAGGCGACGGGCTTGCCGCCGACGGTCGCGCGGTGGGTGACCGTGCCGTACTCGGTGCGCAGCACCTGCATGCGGTACGAACCGGCGGCGCTGGAGTCCGCGACGGTGGGCTTCCAGGAGTTGGTGCGCTCCAGCTTCTCCATGGGCAGGCACTTGCCGCGGAAGAGGTAGTGCTCGGAGCCCTCGGTGGGCTTGCCGCCGTTCGGCTCGCACAGGTCGACGGCGTACGTGTCGGTGATGTCCTGGCCCGCGGAGGTCGCACTCCACGCGTAGTCCGCTCCGCGCCCCAGCTCCACGTACATGCTCACGCCCGCGAAGGACGCGCCGCGCGCGCTGATGCCGGGGCCCTGGATCTCCTGGAGCATCAGCAGCTGCGGGGCGAAGTAGCCGGTTTGCGGGCCGAAGACGGCGACGGGGTGGCCGCTCGCGGTGTGCTTGCCGGAGACGAGCAGGGCGTTGGACATGCCGTGTTTCTTGCTGAACAGGTCGCCGGGGAGCACACCCTTGTCGAACATGCCCTGCGCGGGCTTCAGCTTCTTCGGCGCGTCGACCGGGGTCCTGGCGGGCTTCTTGGCCGCCGCCGCGCCCGTACGGTCGTACACCAGCGGTTCTTCCTTGACCGACCCGGCGTCGGGCAGCGCCGTGCCCTCGGCGTTCTTCGGCTTGCCCGCGTACGGGAAGCTCTGGCCGTCGTGCAGGGTCTGCACGGCCTCGGGGTCATTGCGCTCGCGGAAGGACTCCCAGACCTTGGTGCCCTCGGCCGCGCCGTACTGCTTCTGCGCGGCGAGCAGGGAGAGGGCGGACTGCACCTCGCCGCCTCCTCCGTTGCCGAAGAGGCCGCCGACGACGGAGGCGAGGGCGATGAGGTCGGTGAGCTTGAAGGGGGCGATCTCGCCCTTGTTGGTGATGGCGTCGACGTGGCCGGTGAGGACGTACTCGCCGGGGAAGTACCGGCCGTCCTTGGACTGCTGCCGGTAGGCGTTGATGCCGTCGACGTACGCCTGCGCGTCGTGCATGGCCTGTTCGCCGCGCGCGCCGCTGGAGGCGATCTTGTCGACCTGCGCCTGGAGATCCTTCTCGGTGTACGGGGCGGTGCGCCAGAACTGCTGCTCCAGCCCCTGGTTGGAGGCGGCGCCGCCCGCGAAGGAGGTGAGTTCGCCGCGGCCGATGTGGCGGAAGAGGTCCATGAGCCAGAGCCGGTCCTGGCCCGCCGCGTAGCCCGCGCCGTACTCGGTTCCGTACCGCGTGGTGCCCTGGATGTGCGGAACGCCGGTCTGCTTGTCGCGGGTGATCGTGACGTCGTCGCGCGGCTTGTCGACCTTGGCGACGTTCTCCTTGGACACGCCGAAGGAGGAGTCGTTGAAGAAGTCCCGCAGCTTGTCGTCGGT
>NZ_JBHVHQ010001064.1:0-2609 GCF_042800135.1 Streptomyces sp. NPDC057654
GGGCTCGGGGAGCGCCGGTTCGGCGGCGGCCGGTTCGAAGGGTCCCGAGCAGGGGCTGTCGTACGGGCCCGGGGGCGGGTTGTCGTACGGGCCGGGGTACAGATTCCCGTACGGCTCGTGGGGCTCGTACGCGGCCGGGCGCGGCGACTGCCGGGGCAGGTGCGGTTCGGCCCGGCGGGCGGGGGCTTCGGCGCCGCGGTACGCGGCTCGGTGGCTGCCCTGTGCTTGACTCACGCGACGCTCCACTGGGTCCGACCGCTGGTCCGGCGCCGAGCCCGGCTCCGCGGCCCGGCTCTGGCGGGGAATCTAGCGGAGCGTCGAGTCACTCTCCAAAGTCGGCCGGTCACACAGTGTGGCGCGGCTCCGGGTAGCCGAAGGCGCGGGCGGTGTTGCGGGCGACGGCGGCGGCGAGTTCGTCCTCGTGCACGCCCTTGACGCCGGCCATGGCGCGGAGGGTGACGGGGATGAGGTACGGCGCGTTCGGGCGGCCCCGGTAGGGCATGGGGGTGAGGAACGGCGCGTCCGTCTCGACGAGGATCAGTTCCCGCGGGGCGACGGCGAGGGCGTCGCGCAGCGGCTGGGCGTTCTTGAAGGTGACGTTTCCGGCGAAGGACATGTAGTAACCGGCGTCCGCGCAGATCTTGGCCATGTCGGCGTCGCCGGAGTAACAGTGGAAGACGACCGTGCCGGGGGCGCCTTCCTCTTCGAGGACGCGCAGCACGTCGGCGTGGGCCTCGCGGTCGTGGATGACGAGGGCCTTGCCGTGCCGCTTGGCGATGTCGATGTGGCGGCGGAAGGAGTGTTCCTGGGCGGCCATGCCCTCGGGCCCGGTGCGGAAGTAGTCGAGTCCGGTCTCGCCGACGCCGCGTACGTGCGGGAGGGCGGCGAGCCGGTCGATCTCGGCGAGGGCGGCGTCCAGGGCCGCGTCGCCGCCCGCCGTCCGGGCGCCCTGGCGGGACCAGCCGTCGGGGTCGCCCAGGACGATGCGGGGCGCTTCGTTGGGGTGCAGCGCCACGGTCGCGCGGACGTTCTCGTGGGCGGCGGCCGTCTCGGCGGCCCAGCGGGATCCGGCCAGGTCGCACCCGACCTGGACGACGGTGTGCACGCCGACGGACGCGGCCTTGGCGAGGGCTTCCCCGACGGTGCCCCGCTGCATGTCCAGGTGGGTGTGCGAGTCGGCGACGGGCACGTTCAGGGGGGCCGGGAGCGGTGGTGGGACGTCCTGGTCCTTGCGGTCGCCGCTCTGCTTGCCGCTCTTCGGTGCTGTTGCCGCCATGCTCGCGATTCTATGAGGCCTCACGGGCCGGCCGGGGCGGGGCTCACTTCCGGTGGTGGAAGGGCTTCAGCAGGTCGGCGAGGTGCCAGTGGTGGTGCCCGGTGCGCAGCGCCGGCGCGGCGGGCGCCTCGTTCTCGTCCTGCCCGCCGTGCCCGCCGCGGACCAGCGGCTCGGGGGTCGCGGCGCTCGCGACGGAGGCGCCCGGTGCGGCGTGGGGAGGGCTGTGCAGGGCCTCGGTGACCATGGACACCCGGCCGGAACCCATGATGCGCACGACGTGCGCGCCACAGTTCATGCAGGTCGGGGTGGTCAGCGGGGACGGGACCCGGGCGCCGTCCGCGTAATAGACGACGAAGGCCCGCCCGTGGGAGTCCACGTGGTGCTCTATCTCGTAGCTCTGCTCCCACCCGTGCCCGCATTTCATGCACGCGAAGGCATATGCCTCATGCGCGTTCTGATCCGATGCGTGCCTCGGGTGGGCGATGGGGTGGACACCACTTGAGGTTCCTGCGATCTCGCTCATGGCAGCTCCTCTTGTCCGCAGACAAGTCTCTCCGGGAACGGACGTCCCACGTCCAGAGAACGCCTTTCCCCACGGCGGCGCGAGCGCCCTTCGCCGTATTGGGAAAATTTTGGCGACTTGATATCGCAAACGCTCGGCTGCCATGCCTAAGCTTTAGGTTTTCACGATAGTCCTTTGCCCGCCGCTGGGCCCTGCCGAGCGGCGTTCTTCGCCGCGACGACCGCGTCGAACACCTCCCGCTTCGGCAGCCCGGCCTCGGCCGCGACGGCGGCGATGGCCTCCTTGCGCCGCTCCCCCGCCTCCTCCCGTACGAGCACCCGGCGGACCAGCTCGTCGGGGTCGAGGTCCGCGGGCCCGGCGGCGGGGGCGCCCTCCACGACGACGGTGATCTCGCCGCGCACGCCGTCGGCGGCCCATTCGGCCAGTTCCTTGAGCGGTCCGCGCCGGACCTCCTCGTACGTCTTGGTGAGTTCGCGGCAGACGGCGGCGCGGCGGTCTTCGCCGAACGCCTCGGCCATGGCGGCGAGGGTGGCGTCGAGCCGGTGCGGGGCCTCGAAGTAGACGAGGGTGCGGCGTTCGTCGGCTGCTTCGCGGAGCCGGCCGAGGCGCTCGCCCGCCTTGCGGGGCAGGAAGCCCTCGAAGCAGAACCGGTCGACGGGCAGCCCGGAGACGGCGAGGGCGGTCAGCACGGCGGACGGGCCGGGGACGGCGGTGACCTTGACGCCGTGTTCGACGGCGGCGGCGACGAGGCGGTAGCCGGGGTCCGAGACGGACGGCATCCCCGCGTCGGTGACCAGCAGCACCCGGGCG
>NZ_JBHVHQ010001065.1:0-2606 GCF_042800135.1 Streptomyces sp. NPDC057654
GCCCGCGCGAGGCGTTACGGGCCGCGCAGGCGGCGCAGCGCGCGGCGCGGCAGCTGGCGTCGCCCCGGCTGCTGTCGCTGCTGTCGCTGCGGGAGGCGGGCGGCTGGGCCGGGCTCGGGGACCGGCGGGGCTGCGAAGAGGCGCTGCGGCGCGCGCAGCGGCTCTACGGCCGGGGCGTCCGCGACGCCGATCCCGAGTGGATGACGTTCTTCGGGGAGGCCGAGCTTGCGGGGCTGGAGGCGCAGTGCTGGGCGGCGCTGGGCGTGTGGCCGCGCGCGGCGGATCACGCGCGGCGCGCCGTCGCGGCGCAGGATCCGCATTTCGCCCGCAATATCGCGCTGTTCACGGCGGAGCTGGCGGGCGACCTCGCGTGCTGCGGCGCGCTGGAGGAGGCGGCTTCGGCGGGCGGGCGGGTGCTGGATCTTCTGGAGGAGGTCCAGTCGGCCCGTATCCGCGCGATGCTCGCCGGGACGGCCCGTACGCTCCGCCCGCATCACCGCAGCGCTCCGGTGGCGGCCTTCCTCTTCCGGCACGACGCCGCCGCGCGCTCCGCGTGAAGGGTCTGTGGTTCTTCTCCGGTCAGCCCAGGTGGCCGGTGTCGTTCCAGCGCTCGATCGCCGGTTCGCCGTAGGCCCAGCCGAGGATGGACAGGGACGTCGGGTCGAGCCGTATGCGGGCCGCGAAGGACGGCTCCAGGCCGAGCCAGCGCGCGCCGAGGACGCGCAGCAGGTGGCCGTGGGCGAAGACCAGGACGTCACGGTCGGCGGAGCGGGCCCAGGCGGTCACCTCGTCCGCGCGGGCGGCGATCCGCGCCAGCGTCTCGCCCTCGGGGACGCCGTCGCGCCAGATGAGCCAGCCGGGGCGGGCGGCCTTGATCTCGTCGGGGGTCATGCCCTCGTACGCGCCGTAGTCGAACTCCATGAGCGCGTCCCACTCCTGCGCGCGGTCGCCGAAGCCCGCGATCTCGCAGGTCTCCTTGGCGCGCGCCAGGGGGCTCGTACGGACCTCGACGCCCGGGAGTCCGTTCCAGGGCTCGTGGTGCAGCCGTTCGCCGAGCAGTTTGGCGCCGTGCCGCCCCTCGTCGAGGAGGGGGATGTCCGTGCGGCCGGTGTGCTTCCCGGACAGCGACCACTGCGTCTGTCCGTGCCGGGCCAGCAGGATGCGCGGTGCCATGTGAGGGGGCCTCTCAATCGGTCTCGGAGGGGGATCGGAGGGGGAATCGGAGGGGAGATCGGAGGGGAGATCGGAGGGTGGATCCGATGCGGTCTCTCCCCCGTCCATCATCCCTGTCCATCATCGCGCACCGGGCGCGGAGGCAACCGTGGGGCCGACGGCGGCGTCTCCTACCTCACATGTCACAGCCGTAGACATAACCGCAGGCCGACGCCGTGTTGACAGGAAGATGAAGGGCGGTGTGCGACGGATTCCGCGTACACCGTACGGTTGCATGCGCGCTTGTTTGGCCGCCAGAACACAGGAGAGCGTCGCGATGTCCCACACCCCCGCACTCGGGAAGCGGCCTCGCTGGTGGACCGAGCTCCCCCTCATAGCCGTGGTCTACGCGCTGTACTCCGCCGGCCGGCTGCTCGTCCGGGGCGAGGTCAGCGACGCCGTCGACCACGGGCTTTCCATTCTCCATATAGAGAAGGTTCTGGGGATAAACCTGGAACACCCGCTCAATCGGTTCTTCACCCACCACGCGCTGTTCGGCATACCCGCCGACTTCGCGTACGCGTCGCTCCACTACCTGATCACCCCGGCGCTCCTCATATGGGTCTTCAAGTGCCGCCCGGCCAACTACAGCTTCCTGCGCACCTGGCTGATGATCGCGACCCTCATCGGCCTCGTCGGCTTCACACTGCTGCCCACGAGCCCACCGCGGCTCCTGGACGCGGCCCAGGGGTTCACCGACACCATGGCGCAGTACGGGTCGTACGGCTGGTGGGGCGGGGACGCCAGCGCGCCGCGCGGCCTCGGGGGGCTCACCAACCAGTACGCGGCGATGCCGAGCCTCCACGTGGGGTGGGCCCTGTGGTGCGGGGTCGTGCTGTGGCGGTACGGGCGCGGGCGCTGGGCGCGGATCGCCGGCGTCGTCTACCCGCTGGGCATCGCGTTCGTCGTGATGGGCACCGCCAACCACTACCTCCTCGACGCCGTCGCCGGCATCGCCGTGATGGGCGTCGGACTGCTGCTGACCCGGCCCGCGCTGCGGCTCGCCGAACGGATCGCGAGCCGCTTCCCGCGCATCTCCCGCACCGCCGCCCACCCGGCGTCACCCACCGGATCACACACCGCGTCACCTGGTGAAACGCCTGCGGCTGGGGCGGTTGTCAGTGGCGGATGCGAGACTTCGGCAGGTGAACGGTTCCCTCGACAGGCGGCCCGGACCGATGTCGCCGACAGCCACGGCGACGCCCGCGCCGACAGCGCTGCGACAGCGGCTCGCTGAGCTGCGCGGGCCGGGCCGCGCCCCGCGCCCGCTCGACGCCCGTGCCCTCGCCGCGCTGGCCGCCAACCCCGGCTGCGGCCGCCGCGCGCTGCTGGACGGCGCCGGGGTCGACAAGGGCGCGCTGGCCCGCGCGCTGGGGTCGCCCGCCTCGTTCGGC
>NZ_JBHVHQ010001066.1:0-2606 GCF_042800135.1 Streptomyces sp. NPDC057654
TGGCGTTCTTCAGCCGCTTCTGCCCGTCCATCCCGACGTCCGGGATGATCAGATGGCGCGAGTACCTGCGGACCTCATCGACGGTGAGCTCGGCAGCCGGCTCGACCAGGGGTGGCAGCGACACGGGGACTCCGTTGGTCGGTGGACGGGACCGGCCCCGCTCACGCGGGGCACTTCTCCCCGTAACACTGCCACGCCCCTCCTCATTCCGAGACACCAGGTCCGATGCGCGAGACGATCTCGTCCCAGTAGCCGGGCATCGCCTCCCAGGCGCCGCCTCCGCCCGCCGCACCGGCCGCTCCCGCCGCGCCCACCGCTCCCGGGCGCGGCGAACGGTCCGTGAAGTAGACCGTTCCCGCGCCCTGCCAGCGGGCGATGCGCAGGGCCTCCTCCAGATGCGGGCGCGGCACGCCGTGCACGAGGTGGCAGAACCGCTCGGGCGGATAGTCCGCGGTCCACTCGGCGACCTGGGACCACCGGTAGTCGGACCACGCCCCTTCGAAGGTCACCAACTGGTCCCCGCTCTCCACATATCCGGGGAACGGCTGCGCGCCGTGGGCGAGGACGACGTACGAGCGGTCCAGCAGCGCGCGCAGGGTGGCCGCCGTGCGGCGCACCTCCGGGAGGCCGGAGCGCTCCGTGGGACAGCGGTCCAGATAGAAACCGTCGACCTTGTACCAGTCCAGGAAGCGGTGCGCGTCCGAGACCAGTTCGCCGAAGGGGCGGGCGCCCTCGCGCACGTCCAGATGGCCCAGGACGCGCACCCCGGCGTCGCGCAGCCGCCCGGCGACGGCCAGGCAGTACGGGTCCGGGCGGGCGCCCGGCCCCTGGGCGACGTTGAGCACGGACCAGTCCAAGGGCGCGCCGGGGCAGAGCAGTTCGCCCCACTCGACGGGCGCGACCATCGGGTGGGCGAAGCCGGGCACGCCGATCCCCAGCCGCTTCGGTCCGTCCGGGGCGGGGCACTGCGGCGCCGCCCTGGGGGTCGCCCCCGCCCGCTGCACCCGCGCGGCGATCCCGCGCGGCATCAGATACGACATGCCGCCTCCATCCAGATGTCCGCCAAGGACTCCTCCAGGGCGATCCGCGGCCGCCAGCCGAGCCGGTCGCGGGCGGTGCGCACGTCCGCCTGCTGCCAGCTTCCGCAGCCGTCCGGGTAGGGGTAGGCGGGCGCGTTGACCGGTTGCTCGCGTTCGCCGGGCCCGCCGCGCGGGTTGGGCACGTCCATCTCGTGCAGCGTCCCGGTGAAGCCCGCGACGCGGGCGAGGACGGCCGCCGCGTCGCGCAGCCGCACCGCGCGGCCGGTACCGATGTTGACGACGCCCTGCGCCGCCGACAGGGACGCCGCGTGCACGGCGCGGGCCACGTCCCGTACGTCCACGAAGTCCCGCTGCACGCCGAGGCCGCTGAGCTTCAGCTCGGTCTCGCCGCTCTGCATCGCGCGCCGCATCGCCTCCGCCAGTCGCCCCAGCGGGGACCCGGCGGGGGTGCCGGGGCCGACGGGCGAGAAGACCCGCAGCACCACGGCGTCGAGGTCCGAGCCGAGCACCAGTTCCGTCCCGGCGAGCTTGCTCACCCCGTACGGGCCGCCGGGGCGCGGCACCGCGTCCTCGGCCGTCGAGGAGCCCGGCTGCGAGGGCCCGTACTCCGCCGAGCACCCGATCTGCACCAGGCGCGCCCCGCAGCCGCTGCGGCGCAGCGACTCGCAGACCGTGGCGACGGAGACGGTGTTGTGCCGGGTCAGCTCGCGCGCGCCGCCGCGCGTCGTACCGGCGCAGTTGATCACCACGCCGGGGTGCACGGCGTCCAGGAACCTGGTCAGCGCGCCGGGGCTGCCGGTGGACAGGTCGAACCGGACGTCGGCGTCGTCGGCGCGGCCGAGCGCCGTGAGCTGGACGGCGGGATCGGCGAGCAGCCGGTCGGCCACATACCGGCCGAGGTAGCCATTGGCGCCGAGCAACAGAGCCCTCATCGGTCACGCCCTCGCTCCCACTCGGCCGGCCCCGAGGGCTCCGGGGCCCTCTTCGCCACTCTGCTGGTGGGTCGAACGGTCATGTGCGTTGCTCCTCAAGGTGATGGACACCCGACCGGGACCACCCCGGCCGAGCGATCGAACCCGGCCCCGAGCCCGTAGGGCGTACGGACTCCCGCCCGCGCCGGGCGCAAGGGCCGACGCGCGCCCGGCGTACGGCTCCGCGCCGCTGCCCGGCGCACCGGTCCGGGGACGGGCGGCGTACGGGCGCACGGCCTGGCGCGCACAGCGGCCTACGCGCGTACCGCGTACGAGCTCCGGCCCGCCCCGGGCCGGCGGCCTTACGTGCGTACGGCGTGCGGGCCTCCGCCCGCGCCCTCCACGCGCCCCCACGCCCGTGCCCCCAGCGGGCCCCGCCCGCCCCCGTCCAGCCCGTCACATCTGCCCCGGCAGGGGCGTGGTGTGGGCGGTGGCCCGGGTGAGGGCAGGGAGGGAGTGGGTCAGGAGAGCGAGGGCGGCGAGGGTGCAGGCGGCTGTGGGGACGGCTGTCGGGCCATGGGCGGCGACCAGCTCGGTGACGGGGCGGGCGATCGCCTCACAGCCCGGCAGGCGGGCGATGAGTACGGCGCACACG
>NZ_JBHVHQ010001067.1:0-2604 GCF_042800135.1 Streptomyces sp. NPDC057654
GTCCCGCGGTGGCCTGGCCGGGTACGGCGTTCGCCTCGGCGCCGCCGTCGGCGAACGCGGGCGCGGCGGTGCCGAGCGCCATCAGCGAACCGGCAACGACTGCGGCGGCCTTCGTGTACTTCACTGTCGGATTCCCTTTCCGCAGCGACGGGTGTCGCTGTCGGTATCCGTAACGGGACCGCGCGCCGATCGGAAACCCCGCGCGGGGCCTGGTTGCGCCACGCGCCCGTACGACCACCCGAATGCCGCACAGCGGCCGAGCGCGGCCGGACCGACGGGGCCGCGGGTCCACTCCCTTACCCCCCGGCCCGCACGGACGGCCGCCGCACTCCGCCCCGTACCGGCAGGCGCGCCCGTGGCCTGAATCGATGGTCCGTACCGGCGGTCACGCCCGCGGTGCGGGAGTGCGGCCGTACCCCCGCCCCGTACCTCCGACCAGGGCAGCAGCCGTCTCCGGCGGGCTGGGGCGGGGCTCGTGGGACCGCCGGGGCGAGGGGGTGCGTGTATGGGGCATTTAACGCATTGGCAACCGGTTCAACTGGAGTCCCGCAGCCTCTTACATGGCGACGGCATCGCATCTAGTCTGATCACTGCTCGAAGGTTACTCGCGAGTCACCAGCAATGAGGCGGGCCCCGGAGGATGCCGTGACCGATACACAGGCTTTGATCGAGAACCGGCCACCGTCCGTGGCGAACCTGTTCCTCGAACGCGTCGAGGCGACTCCGGACGCCGAGGCGTACCGCTACCCCGTGCCCGCCGCCTCCGGCGAGGGCCCCGACGACTGGGCCTCGCTCAGCTGGCAGCAGGCGTCCCGGCGCGTCTTCGCCGTCGCCGCCGGACTGCTCGACCTCGGCGTGCAGCCCGAGGAGCGCGTCGCACTCGCCTCCAACACCCGCGTCGAGTGGATACTCGCCGACCTCGGCGTGCTCTGCGCGGGGGCCGCGACCACCACCGTCTACTCCTCCACCAACACCGAGGAGACGGCCTTCATCCTCTCCGACTCGGACAGCAAGGTGCTGATCGCCGAGGACGCCGCGCAGCTCGCCAAGGTCCGCGAGTGCCGCCCCGAGCTGCCCGCCCTCGCGCACGTCGTCGTCATCGAGGAAGCGGACGCGGTGGCCGCCGAGGGCGACCCGGAGGGCTGGGTGCTCTCCCTCGCCGAGCTGGAGCGGCGCGGCGCCGCGTATCTGGAGAAGAACCCCGACGCCGTACGCGACCGGGTGCACGCCCTGGAGCGGGACCAGCTCGCCACGCTCATCTACACCTCCGGCACCACCGGCCGCCCCAAGGGCGTCCGGCTGCCGCACGACTGCTGGTCGTACATGGCGCGCGCCATCCAGGCCACCGAGCTCGTCACCCCCGACGACGTGCAGTATCTGTGGCTGCCGCTCGCGCACGTCTTCGGGAAGGTGCTCACCGCCGGGCAGATCAGCGTCGGCCACATCACCGCCGTGGACGGCCGGGTCGACAAGATCATCGAGAATCTGCCGGTGGTCCAGCCCACCTATATGGCCGCCGTGCCGAGAATCTTCGAGAAGGTCTACAACGGGGTCGCCGCCAAGGCTCGGGCCGGCGGCAGCGCCAAGTACAAGATCTTCCAGTGGGCGGCCGGGGTCGCCCGCGAGTACGCGAAGCAGTCGCAGGACAACTTCCGCCACACCGGCAGCACTTCGGTCTCCTTCGGCCTCGCGGCCAAGCACAAGGTCGCCGACGCCCTCGTCTTCGCCAAGATCCGCGAGGCGTTCGGCGGCCGGCTGCGCGCCTGCATCTCCGGCTCGGCCGCGCTCGCCCCCGACATCGGCTACTTCTTCGCCGGCGCCGGCATCCACATCCTGGAGGGCTACGGACTCACCGAGTCCAGCGCCGCCAACTTCGTCAACCCCGGCGCGGCGTACCGCACCGGCACCGTCGGCAAGCCGCTGCCCGGCACCGAGGTCCGGATCGCCGACGACGGCGAGATCCTGCTGCGCGGCCCCGGCATCATGCAGGGCTACCACGGGCTGCCCGAGAAGACCGCCGAAGTCCTCGAATCCGACGGCTGGTTCCACACCGGCGACATCGGCGAGCTGTCGGCCGACGGCTATCTGCGGATCACCGACCGCAAGAAGGACCTGATCAAGACCTCGGGCGGCAAGTACATCGCGCCCGCCGAGGTCGAGGGCCAGTTCAAGGCGGTGTGTCCGTTCGTCTCCAACATCCTGGTGCACGGCGCCGACCGCAATTACTGCACCGCGCTCATCTCCCTCGACGAGCCCGCGATCATGGAGTGGGCCAAGGAGCACGGCCTGGAGGGCCGGTCGTACCCGGAGGTGGTCGCCGCCAAGGAGACCGAGCAGCTGATCGACGGCTATGTGACGCGGCTCAACGAGGGTCTCCAGCGCTGGCAGACGATCAAGAAGTTCCGGCTGCTCCCGCGCGACCTGGACGTCGAGCACGGCGAGCTGACGCCGAGCCTCAAGCTCAAGCGCCCGGTCGTGGAGCGCCAGTTCAAGGACCTCATCGAGGACATGTACGCGGGCGCGCGGGAGGCGTAGCCGCGCGGATACGGGCTTGTGGAGGCGCGTACGGGCGTGGGGGCGCGCGCAAGCAGCGCGCCCCCACCG
>NZ_JBHVHQ010001068.1:0-2593 GCF_042800135.1 Streptomyces sp. NPDC057654
GAGAACGGCGCGCCAGCGCCGCCGGGTGGGCGGCCCACCTCCTCGGCGAAACCTTGCTGCGCGTCCCCGACGCCACCCCCTACCTCGGTGTGCTGCGCCTGCTCGCCGGCCGAATGGCCCAGCGCTCGCTGCGGCACGGCGGGTTCGGGGAGTTCGGCCCGTGGTTCTGGCTGCGGCTCGGGCTCGCCCTGCCCGACCGGCTCGAACTGCTGCGGCTGCTGCTGCCCGCCGACGCGCCGCCCGGCAGGGACCCGGCCGGGGCGCCGGAGCGGTTCCTGCCCGCCGTCGCGACGGTACTGGCCGAGGAGCCCTGCGATGCCCAGCGCCTGCTCTGCCGCTGGTTCACCGACGACCGCCCGCTCCGGGCCGCCGCCGCGCCGGACGGCGACGCCCCGCTCCGGGCCACCGTCGCGGTAGCGGCCCAGGTGCTGCTCCACACCCACCGGCGGCGCGCCGTGGACGATCTCGCCGAGGCGCTCGTGGCCGCCGCCCACCCGCTCGCCGACGAACTGCTGGCCGCGCTCGCCGAGGACGAGCCGTCCGCCGTCTGCCGCGCCGTCGACCGCTGGGCGCACGACCCCCGCGGCGAGCGCCACGTGGCCGCGGCCACGTACGGGCTCCTCGCCGCCCCGCACATCGCCACCGGCGCCGACCGCGAGCTGCTGCGCTACGCCGCCCTCGCCCTCCTCGCCCGCCCCGCCGACTGCTCCCTGCACGGCGCGGCCCTCGCCCTGCTCGTACGGGACCCGGAGACCCGCGTCAGACACCTGGAGCAGGCCCTCGAACGGTTCGACGAGGGGGACCCGCACCTGTCGCCGAGCGCTCTCGCCGCGGCCCTGCCCACCCACCCCGAACCGGTGCTCCAAGCCCTCCGGGCCCGTCTGCGCAGGTCGGGCGGGGACCCGGACAGCACGCTGGAGACCATGCGCACGCTCGCCGACGTGACGGTCCCCGCGCTCGCCCGCCGCGCCGCCGAGCTCGTACGCGAACACGTGGAGCACCGCCCGCAGGGCGCCCGGCACGCCGCGGCCTTCGTGGACCGCAGGCTCGAACACGGCCCGCCCGCCCGAGCGCTGCTCTTCCCGCTCGTCTCCGACATGCTGCGCGCGAGATCGCCGCAGGCGCGCCGCGCCCTCGCCCCCGTGCTCGCCGCGCCCGGCACGAGCCTCTCGCGCCCTCTGAGGCATGAGTTGCTGGAGGTGCTGCTGGAGCACGAGGGGCACGGGCAGTACGGCCGGTACGGGCAGTACGTGCCCGACGCCGCCACCCTCGACGCGCTGCTCCGTACGGCGGCGGAGGGTGCGGCCGAGCGGGGCCCGGCCCGTACCCGCGACCTCGTCCACCGCGCCGGGCTGCTGCTGGCCCGTACGGCGGAGGGCGCGGCCTGTTTCGACCGGCGGCTGCTCCAGCTGGCCTGTGACGTGCCCGGCTTCGCCGCCCTGGTGCGCGGCTGGCTGGAATCCGCCCCCGCCGAATGGGCGGCGGTGGTGGGCCCGCGGGCCCGCGTCCAACTGGCGGGCGCAACGCCCGATGCGTGACGCGACGACCCGGCATGGCACTCTTAGACCTGCGTATTGGACAGACAAAGGTTCGGGCGAGGAGCGGGCACAGTGCAACGCTGGCGTGGCTTGGAGGACATCCCCGAGGACTGGGGACGCAGCGTCGTCACCATCGGCTCCTACGACGGGGTGCACCGCGGACACCAGCTGATCATCGGCCGGGCGGTGGAGCGGGCGTGCGAGCTCGGCGTGCCGTCGGTGGTGGTCACCTTCGATCCGCACCCGAGCGAGGTCGTACGGCCGGGCAGCCACCCGCCCCTGCTGGCCCCGCATCACCGGCGCGCGGAGCTGATGGCGGAGCTGGGCGTGGACGCGCTGCTGATCCTGCCCTTCACCACCGAGTTCTCGAAGCTGTCGCCCGCCGACTTCGTCGTCAAGGTGCTGGTCGACAAGTTGCACGCGCGCCTCGTCGTGGAGGGCCCCAACTTCCGGTTCGGGCACAAGGCGGCGGGCAACGTCGAGTTCCTGGTCGAGCTCGGCTCCACCTATGACTACGAGGTCGAGGTCATCGACCTGTTCGTGAGCGGCGAGGCGGGCGGCGGGCAGCCGTTCTCCTCGACCCTGACCCGGCGGCTGGTGGCCGAGGGTGATGTCGCGGGCGCGATGGAGATCCTCGGGCGGCCGCACCGCGTCGAGGGCGTCGTCGTGCGCGGCGCGCAGCGCGGCCGCGAACTGGGCTACCCCACCGCCAATGTGGAGACCCTGCCGCACACCGCGATCCCCGCCGACGGCGTCTACGCCGGATGGCTGACCGCGGACGGCGAGACGATGCCCGCCGCGATCTCGGTCGGCACGAACGTGCAGTTCGATGCCACGGAGCGGACGGTCGAGGCGTACGCCATCGACCGTGTCGACCTCGATCTGTACGGGCTGCACGTGGCCGTCGACTTCCTCGCCTACCTGCGCGGGATGGAGAAGTTCGACTCCATCGACATGCTCCTGGAGCGCATGGCGGGAGATGTGAAGCGGGCCCGGCAGCTGGTCGAGGCGGAGTCCGACGAATAACTAGGCGCGGCAGACAGAACTGCTACGAC
>NZ_JBHVHQ010001069.1:0-2576 GCF_042800135.1 Streptomyces sp. NPDC057654
GCGATCACGGTGACCCGCACCTCGTCGCCGAGCGCGTCGTCGATGACCGCGCCGAAGATGATGTTGGCCTCGGGGTGCGCGGCCTCGCTCACCAGCTGTGCGGCCTCGTTGATCTCGAAGAGACCGAGGTCGCTGCCGCCGGAGATGGAGAGCAGCACCCCGCGGGCGCCGTCGATGGACGCCTCCAGCAGCGGGGAGGAGATCGCCATTTCGGCGGCGGCCACCGCACGGTCGTCGCCGCGCGCCGAGCCGATGCCCATGAGCGCCGAGCCGGCCTCGGACATCACGGACTTGACGTCCGCGAAGTCGAGGTTGATCAGGCCCGGGGTGGTGATGAGGTCGGTGATGCCCTGGACGCCGGAGAGCAGTACCTGGTCCGCGGACTTGAACGCGTCGAGCACGCTCACCTGGCGGTCCGAGATCGACAGCAGCCGGTCGTTGGGGATGACGATCAGAGTGTCGACATTCTCCCGCAGCCCGGCGATGCCGTCCTCGGCCTGGTTGGCACGGCGGCGGCCCTCGAAGGTGAACGGCCGGGTGACCACACCGATCGTCAGGGCGCCCAGCGAGCGGGCGATGTCGGCGACGACGGGCGCGCCGCCCGTGCCGGTGCCGCCGCCCTCACCCGCGGTGACGAAGACCATGTCGGCCCCCTTGAGGACCTCCTCGATCTCCTCGCGGTGGTCCTCGGCCGCCTTGCGGCCGACGTCGGGGTTGGCGCCGGCGCCGAGGCCGCGGGTGAGCTCCCGGCCGACGTCGAGCTTGACGTCGGCGTCGCTCATCAGCAGGGCCTGCGCATCGGTGTTGATCGCGATGAACTCGACGCCCTTGAGACCGACCTCGATCATCCGGTTGATGGCGTTCACGCCACCGCCGCCGATGCCGACGACCTTGATGACTGCGAGGTAGTTCTGCGGTGCTGCCACGTCGAAGGCCTCTCGCCTCGAGTTACGTATGCCTGGGGGACGGTTCTGAATGCCGACCCGAACCCTAACGTTGAAGTTTAGGGTTACCGGTGTCACTGTTCCGTGGGTTCTCCGAACAGGACACTAAGTCGACAAGTGGCGCACGTTCAATGAACACGCCGAACCTCCCGTTTTTCTTTTCACCCTATGTGATCACCCATAGCCCTAGCCAACCAGGGTGCTGGCCTGCTGCGATGTGCGTCAACTTCCGGACACCGCGGGCGAGCTGGGGGCACTTACGTCGAAATGATCCGCTCCGCGGGCCGCTTTCATCAGCGCGGTGAGCGTCCGGGCCTTCTCCGCGCCCCGCTCGCTGCTCCCCCACATGACCTTCCGATCGTCCGTCAGCTCCAGGGTGATGGAGTCGTACGAGCGTACGCGGATGATCCGGGTGTCCTTGCGGACCGCGGCGGGCAGCTCGCCCGCCACCCGGACGGCCTCCTCACGGAGCCGGTCCGGGCCGAACCGCCGCAGGCTCGACGCCGTCGGGCCGTCGCCCTTCGCGGGCTCCACCGCCAGGAACGGCACGCCTTTCGGCGGCTTGTCCACTGTGGCGAAACGCACGCCCCCGGAATCGACTTCGACGAACTTCGCACCCTTCTTGATGAGTGCCTCGGGCTGCCGCTCGGTGACTTTCAGTCTGATTCCGTGCGGCCAGGACCGTTCGACGTCCACGGTGTCGATGCGCGGCAGCTCCGCGCGCAGCCGCGCCGCGATGGCGTCGGTGTCCACGGAGACGAGGGGCGCGCCGAGCGGTACGCGCGCCGCGTCGCGCACCTCGCCGGGGGTCAGCACCTTGGTTCCGGCGACCTTCACCTGCGTCGCGCGCAGCCAGCTGGATCCGTACAGCGCCCAGAGGGCGGCGCCCCCGACCAGGACGACCGCGACGGCGGAGACGATCAGGGCGCGGCGGCTCGGCAGCCGCCGACCGCCGGGGCGGCGGGGCGGGCCGGACTTCGACGGCTTCTGCTTCGGCTTCGGTCTCGATTTGGGTTTGAGTCCCAGCTTCGTCTGAAGCCGAAGTTTTGACTTCCCGCTCTTCGAGTCACCGCGCTGAGCGGTCGTCGGTCCGGCCACGCTCCCCTAGCCTCCTGCTCCCACGGGCCGTTCAGCCCGCTCTGCGTGCGGCGATCGCCTCGTACACCATCGCGACGAGCAGCTCGTCGGCGTCCCGGCGGCCGAACTCCGCGGCGTGCCGCGACATCTCGTACAGCCGGTGCGGGTCGGCGAGCACCGGCAGGACATTGCCCTGCACCCACTCGGGGGTCAGCTCGGCGTCGTCGATCAGCAGGCCGCCGCCCGCCTTGACCACCGGCTGGGCGTTGAGCCGCTGTTCGCCGTTGCCGATGGGCAGCGGTACGTACACGGCGGGCAGCCCGACGGCGGACAGCTCGGCGACGGTCATCGCGCCCGCGCGGCAGAGCATCATGTCGGCCGCGGCGTACGCGAGGTCCATCCGGTCCACGTACGGTACCGGGATATAGGGCGGCATACCGGGCATGTTGTCGACATGCGGCAGCTCATTCTTCGGGCCGACCGCGTGCAGGATCTGGATGCCCGAGCGCTGGAGCGCCGGCGCGACCGCCTGGACGACCTCGTTCAGCCGGCGGG
>NZ_JBHVHQ010001070.1:0-2574 GCF_042800135.1 Streptomyces sp. NPDC057654
ATAGGCGTCGACCTCGTCAAATCCGGCCATAGGCGAAACGCGGCGAGCCCCGTGCCGCCTGTCGGAAACACAGGCGGCACGGGGCTGGCTCGGAAACCGACGGGCGCCGGGGAGATCAGGGACGGGTCAGGCGTGGAATCAGGGGTGGAAGGGGGTCTTCCACTGGCGTACGAGATCGGCGAACGCCTCTTGTTCGGCGGGCGTCAGCTCCACGCTCTCCATCGGATGCGGGGTCGCGGGCGTCGAGGGAGCCGCCGACGGCGTGGGAGTCTCCGGCGCCGCGGGTGTCGAGGACACGTCCGGCGGCGTCTCGGCGGACTGCCCCGGCACCGCCCAGGGAAGCGGCGACGCGGTGCCCCGCCGTGCGTTACGGACCAGTCCCACCACCAGGAAGACGATGGCGGCGAGCAGCACGGCCAGGCCGATCTGCCGAGGAAGCGCGTCAGCGGCGAACATATCGCCAGTTAACACCAGCCCCAGGACTTTCGGGAGGGGCTCAGGGGACCGGAATTCAGACCGGAATTCACACCGGAACCGACACCCGAATCGGCACCGCCCGCGACCGCCCGCCGACGCCCTGTCCATACCCGCCACCGGGCCCACGAGGCACGCGAGTTGGACGTAACGTGCCCACAGCGGATGATTCGTCCGCGGCATGTCTAGGGGAGTCTCATGACCATCGACTACACAAAGCGCCCCACCGCGCCCACGATCGACTACACCAAGCGCCCCGCCGCCCCCACCCCGGCGATCGACCTCACCAAGGTCCAGTCCGCGGCGCCCAAGCTGGTCGACCTGTACAAGTCCGCCCGCGTCTCCCTGGAGAAGGCCGGGATGGCGGGCCGGCGGGCCGCGGTCTATCTGGTCCTGGACCGCTCCGGCAGCATGCGCGGCTACTACAAGGACGGCAGCGTCCAGCACCTCGCCGAGCGGGCGCTCGGCCTGTCCGCGAACCTCGACGACGACGGCACCGTACCCGTGGTGTTCTTCTCCACCGAGGTCGACGGCATCGCCGAACTCGGTCTCGACGACTACGAGGGGCGCGTCAACGCGCTGCACGAGGGCTACGGGCACATGGGCCGCACCAACTACCACCTGGCCATGCAGGCCGTCATCGATCACTACGCCGAATCCGGCGCCGCGGACCCCGCCTTCGTCATCTTCCAGACCGACGGCGGCCCCTCCTCCCGTGCCGCCGCCGAGCACGTCCTGTGCACGGCCGCCAAGCTGCCGATCTTCTGGCAGTTCGTGGCGTTCGGGAACCCCGGCGACAAGCAGTTCGACTTCCTGCGCCGCCTGGACGACCTGCCCGTGCCCGCCAAGCGCGTCATCGACAACGCGGGGTTCTTCGCCGCCGGCGCCGACCCGCGCGCCCTGTCGGACGCCGAGCTCTACCACGGGCTCACCGAGGAGTTCTCCTCCTGGACAACCACCGCTACGGAGGCCGGGATCATCCACTGACACCGGCCGGGAAACGTCCCCGCGGCACCCCGGACACGCCCTGTCCTCATTGCCCGGCATGCTGGACGCCATGACCGACACCCCCGGCCGCCTGCTGACTCTGCTCTCGCTGCTCCAGACGCCGCGCGAGTGGCCGGGCAGCGAGCTCGCCGAGCGGCTCCGGGTCAGCGTGCGCACCATCCGCCGCGACATCGACCGGCTGCGCGAGCTGGGCTATCCGGTCCAGGCCACGCTGGGCTCGGTCGGCGGCTACCGCCTGGTCGCCGGGGCCGCCATGCCGCCCCTCGTCCTCGACGACGAGGAGGCGGTGGCCATCGCGGTGGGGCTGCGTACGGGCGCGAGCCATGCCGTCGAGGGCATCGAGGAGGCGTCCGTACGGGCCCTCGCCAAGCTGGAGCAGGTGCTGCCCGCCCGGCTGCGGCACCGCGTCGGCACGCTCCAGGCGGCGACCGTCGCGCTCGCCCTCGACGGCGGCACGGCGGTCGATCCGCACGCCCTGACCGTCATGGCGGCCGCGGCGATGAACCACGAGCGGCTGCGGTTCGGCTACCGCGCGGGCGACGGGGCCGAGACGCGACGGCGCGTCGAGCCGTACCGGCTGGTGTGCACGGGGCACCGCTGGTATCTCGTCGCGTACGACTCCGACCGTGCGGACTGGCGCACCTTCCGCGTCGACCGGCTGCGGGAGCCGCACGCGACGGGCGCCCGGTTCGCGCCGCGCGAGCTGCCCGCCGCCGACGCCGCCGAGTTCGTCGCCCGCGCGCTGGCCGGGACGCGTCCGGGCCCCGAGGCCGTGGTGACGCTGTACGAGTCCGTCGACGCTCTGGCCGGGCGGCTGCCGGAGTCCTTCGAGCTGATGCCGCTCGACGAGCACAGCTGCCTGCTGCGCACCCGCGGCGCCAGTCTCGAATGGCAGGCGCTGCGCCTGCTGCTGCTCGGCTGCGACTTCGAGGCGCACAAGCCGCCGGAACTGATCGAGCTGCTGCGGGAGCTGGGCGGGCGGATAACCCGGGCGGTCGGTACGAGCGACCCCGTCGAACCGGCCTGATCACCAACGGAGGCCGCGTGCGGACGCACGGAAGAAAGGGAGAGCCCCGGCGCAGGGGGGGTGGG
>NZ_JBHVHQ010001071.1:0-2570 GCF_042800135.1 Streptomyces sp. NPDC057654
CATAATCGAGTCTGCGGTCCGAATTCCGGCATGCCGAAATCTGTCCCGTTCAGGGGTCGTGCTGCTGTAGTGATTTGCCGCCGGTGCGGCTCAAGGGGGTGGCTGCCGAAGAACCGTTACGGCTCCGTGGCAACTCGGAGAACACTACGGACCGGCCTCGCCCGTGTCAACCCGG
Source organism: Streptomyces sp. NPDC057654 (assembly GCF_042800135.1). Lineage (NCBI taxonomy): Bacteria > Bacillati > Actinomycetota > Actinomycetes > Kitasatosporales > Streptomycetaceae > Streptomyces > Streptomyces sp. NPDC057654. Next base: position 176 of record NZ_JBHVHQ010001071.1, read on the forward strand.
TCCGATCGGTCCCGGCCGCGGACCCCGAACACCGGCTTCCCCTGCGGCCCCACCGCCCTCGGTCGAGGTCAGTCGAGGTCGTTCAGGCGCCCGCCGGCATCCGGCTGGGCGTCCTCCACGCGGCGCAGCAGCCGGGTCAGCATCTCGCCGAGCACCGCGCGCTCCTCGCCGGAGAGGTCCTGGAGGAGGTCGCCCTCGAAGACCGTCGCCATCCGCATCGCCTCCAGCCACTTGGCGCGGCCTTCGCTCGTGATGCCGATGATGACGCGGACCCGGTTGTTCTCGTCGCGCTCCCGCGTGACGAGGCCCTCGCCGACCATGCGGTCGATGCGGTGCGTCATGGCCGCCGGGGTCAGCCCGAGGCGCTTCGCCAGCTCGCCGGGGCCCAGCCGGTAGGGCTCGCCGGCCAGTACGAGGGCCTTGAGCACCTCCCACTCGGTGTTGCTGATGCCGAGGTCGGCGGTCTGTCGCCCGTAGGCGACGTTCATGCGGCGGTTGAGGCGGCTCAGGGCCGAGACGACCTTCTCCACCTGCGGATCTAGGTCATGGAACTCGCGCTGGTAGGCAGCGATCTGTTCGTCGAGGCTCGGCTCTGGTGGGCCGGGGGTGTCAGCCATGCGCCGCAGTATGGCACGAGTGATTGGCGTTAAAGCCCTTTGATATGTACTCTTTAGCTTCGAACTTTAGAGTTGAAGTCTTCAGGCTTGGACTCTACCCCCTTCTTCCCACCCCACTCCTCACTACCTAGGAGGTGAGCGTGACCACCGCGATGGGCGCAGCACTGCGCCGGATTCAGCTGGGCAACGCACTGAGTGCGTTCGGCAACGGCTTCACCGTCCCCTTCCTGTTCATCTACGTGTCTCAGGTACGGGACCTCGGCGCGAGTACGGCAGGCATCGTCCTCGCGACCTTCGCCGTGGCCGCGCTCGCCGTGCTGCCCTTCACCGGTGCCGCCATCGACCGGCGGGGGCCGCTGCCCGTGGCCGTCGTCGGCACGGTCTCCGCCGCCGTCGGGTCCCTGGGTCTCGGGCTCGCCCAGACCGAGCCGATGGCCATCGCCGCCGCGGCTCTCCTGGGCGCGGGCATCGCGGTCATCCAGCCGGCGCTGGCGACGATGATCGTGTGGTGCTCCACCCCGGCCACCCGGTCGCGGTCCTTCGCGACGCAGTTCTTCCTGAACAACCTGGGGCTCGGCGTCGGCGGACTGCTCGGCGGGCAGCTGGTGGACACCTCGGACCCGTCGAGCTTCGTGCGGCTGTTCGCGATCGAGTCGGTGATGTTCCTGGTGCTGGGCGCGATCCTGGCGACCGTGCGGCTGCCGAACACGGCCAAGGTCGAGGACTCGGTGCCGCAGGAAGCCGCCAAGGGCGGCTGGCGGACGCTGCTCTCGGACCGGGCGATGGTGCAGCTGTGCGTGCTGGGCTTCGTGATGTTCTTCGCCTGCTACGGACAGTTCGAGTCGGGCCTGTCCGCGTACGCCGTCGAGGTCACCCGGATCTCCCCCGCCACGCTGGGCGTGGCGCTGGCCGCCAACACGGCCGCCATCGTGCTGGCGCAGTTCGTCGTGCTGAAGCTCGTCGAGCGGCGGCGGCGCAGCCGGGTCATCGCGCTGGTCGGGGTCGTCTGGACCGTGGCGTGGATCGCGGCCGGGGTCTCCGGGCTGGTGCACGGGGCGCAGGCCGTCGCCACCACGCTGCTCATCTCGACGTACGCGCTCTTCGGGCTCGGCGAGTCGATGCTGTCGCCGACGATGGCGCCGCTGGTCGCCGACCTGGCTCCGGCGCGGCTGGTCGGCCAGTACAACTCGGCCTTCGCCCTCGTGAAGCAGCTCGCGCTGGCGATCGGTCCGGCCGTCGGCGGGCTGATGGCCGGGGGCGGCATGTACGTCGCCTATATAGCGATGCTGGTCGTCTGCTCGCTCGGGATCAGCGCGCTCGCGCTGCGGCTGGGGCGGCGGCTGTCCCTGCGGCAGGACAACCCGCTGCGGGCTCAGGCGGCGCAGGCCCAGGCGTCGGAGTCGGAGTCGGCGGACTCGACGGACACGGTCGCCGTGGCCGCCTGACCCTGCCCTCGCTCGTACCGCCGCCGTGGCCCGGAAGCCGACGCTTCCGGGCCACGGTCGTGTGCGCGTACGGGACTCGCGTCCGTACCGCTCATCCCAGGGGGAGCGCTCATCCCATGGGGAGGGCGAATTCGCACCAGACGGCTTTTCCGCCGCCCGGGGTGCGGCGTGAGCCCCAGGAGGAGGCGATGGTGGCGATGATCGAGATGCCGCGGCCGGCCTCGTCGGCCGGTTCGGGCTTGCGGCGGCGCGGCAGGTGGTCGTCTCCGTCGGTGACTTCGATTATCAGGCGGCGGTCCGTGCGGCGCAGTCTCAGCCGCATGGGCGGGGTGC
>NZ_JBHVHQ010001072.1:0-2569 GCF_042800135.1 Streptomyces sp. NPDC057654
GGCGAAGACCGCATGAGTGAGAACGCAGCTGTGACGACGAAGCCGGCGTCCGAAGAGGAGGTCCGCGAGGCGCTCTACGACGTCGTCGACCCCGAGCTGGGCATCGACGTCGTCAACCTCGGCCTGATCTACGGTATCCACGTCGACGACGCCAACATCGCCACCCTCGACATGACGCTCACCTCGGCGGCCTGCCCGCTCACCGACGTCATCGAGGACCAGGCGAAGTCGGCCACCGAAGGCATCGTCAACGAACTCCGCATCAACTGGGTCTGGATGCCCCCGTGGGGCCCCGACAAGATCACCGACGACGGCCGCGAACAGCTTCGCGCCCTGGGGTTCAACGTCTGACCGGGCTCCCGCCCGTCTGACCGGGCTCACGCCCGTCTGACCGGGCTCACGCCCGTCCGACCGGCCTCACGCCCGACCGGCCTCACGCCCGACCGGCCTCACGCCCGACCGGCCTCACGCCCGACCGGCCTCGCGCCGACGCCGACAGCAGCCCGCCTCCGACCTCGGTCGGGGCGGGTTTCTGCTGCGCGGGACGCGTGTGTACGGTCGTACGTAACGTTGTGTACGCTCGTCCTCATGCCATATGTGATGTTGGCCGGTGCGATCCTCTCCGAGGTTCTGGCGACCACGGCCATGAAGTACAGCCACGGGTTCAGCAAGCTGTGGCCGTCGCTGGGCACCGCCGCCGGATATCTGCTCGCCTTCGTGCTGCTCGCGCAGACGCTGAAGAGCATGGAGGTCGGGACGGTCTACGCCATCTGGTCGGCGGCCGGGACCGCCGTCATCGCGGCGATCGGCATGATCTTCCTCGGCGAGGCCGCCACCGCCGCGAAGATGCTGGGCATCGGCCTGATCATCGCCGGGGTCGTCGTGCTCAACATCGGCGGAGCGTCCCACTGATGGCGCGCCGCTACGACCCGGACCGGCGGCAGCGCATCGTGGACGCCGCGATCCGCGTGGTCTCCGAACGGGGCATCGACGGGCTCAGCCATCGCAGCGTGGCCGCGGCCGCGGATGTGCCGCTCGGCTCCACCACGTACCACTTCGCGAGTCTCGATGAGCTGCTGATCGCGGCACTGCACCAGGTCAACAGCGGTCCGACGACATCCGTCGCGAGCTGGGAAGGCTACCTCGACCAGGGGCAGCCGCTCGTGGACGGGCTCGTCCGGCTGCTGGAGAATTGCACGGCCACCAGCGGCGACCGCAGCCGCATACGGCTGGAGTACGACCTCTACCTCGCCGCCCTGCGCCGCGAGCGGTTGCAGCCGGTCGCGGCGGCATGGCTGGACGAGATGGTCGCCATGCTCGCCCGCTACACCAAGGACGACGCCACCGCGCGGACGCTCGTCGCGCTAATCGACGGGCTGCTGCTCCAGCTGCTCCTCACCGGGCGCCCCTTCGACCGGGCGGAAGTGCGCGCGACGCTGGAGCGCGTCATCGGCTGACGCGATGCGGGGCGGGGCGTGACGGGAGGAGCCCCGCATACGGCGCGCGCGCGGCCGGCAGTGGAGCCGGGCGCCGGGACCGGTTCGCTTCGACGGGCCGTGGGCGGGGATGGTTCGGTCATGACCGATGCTGCTGCCCCCCGTACCACCGGCGCTGTCGCCGCCGGCCTTGCCACCATCGCCGAGGACGGCACCGTCCTCGACACCTGGTTCCCGGCGCCCGAGCTGACCGCCGAGCCCGGCCCGTCCGGCACCGAGCGGCTGAGCGCCGAGCGCGCCGCCGAACTGCTGGGCGCCGCCGCCCCCAAGGCGCTGGGCCCCGACCCCCGCCGCGGCGTGGAGGTCGTCGCCGTCCGTACGGTCATCGCCTCCCTCGACGAGAAGCCGATCGACACGCACGACGTCTACCTGCGCCTGCACCTCCTCTCCCACCGGCTGGTGCGCCCGCACGGCCAGAACCTCGACGGCATGTTCGGTCTGCTCGCCAACGTCGCCTGGACCTCCCTGGGCCCCGTCGCCGTGAACCAGTTGGAGACGGTGCGCCTGAACGCCCGTGCCGAGGGGCTGCACCTCGCCGTCACCAGCGTCGACAAGTTCCCGCGCATGACCGATTACGTGGCCCCGGCCGGCGTGCGCATCGCCGACGCCGACCGCGTCCGCCTCGGCGCGCACCTCGCAAGCGGTACCACCGTGATGCACGAGGGCTTCGTCAACTTCAACGCGGGCACGCTCGGCGCGTCCATGGTCGAGGGCCGGATCAGCGCGGGCGTCGTCGTCGGCGACGGCTCCGACATCGGCGGCGGCGCGTCGATCATGGGCACCCTCTCCGGCGGCGGCAAGCAGATCATCTCGATCGGCGAGCGCTGCCTGCTGGGCGCGGAGGCCGGCATCGGCATCGCGCTGGGCGACGACTGCATCGTCGAGGCCGGTCTGTACGTGACCGCGGGCACCCGCGTCACGCTGCCGGACGGCGAGGTCAGCAAGGCGCTGGACCTCTCCGGCGCGAACAACCTCCTCTTCCGCCGCAACTCGACCTCCGGTCGGGTCGAGGCCCTGCCGCGCTCCGGCTCCTGGGGCGGGCTCAACGAGGCGCTGCACAGCAACGACTGAGC
>NZ_JBHVHQ010001073.1:0-2565 GCF_042800135.1 Streptomyces sp. NPDC057654
CTATCTGCACACCCTCCGGCAGTACCTGACGCACTTCCCCGGCCGCCGGGCCGTGTACACCGCCGCCGACGGCCCGGCCGCCTCCAGCGCGCCGGGCTCGTTCGAGGCGGTGCGCCGGGGGCTGGGCCTGGCCGCCGGTACGGCCGCGGGCGCGCGGGTCCGGGCGGAGCCGGCCGGGATCGGCCCGCTGGACGCCGTGCTCGACTACAGCAACGCGCACTTCGTCGGCCTGCGCACGGACGACGCCCTGTACCGCTTCTTCGGCCGCGACGCCTTCGGCGCACCCGTGGGCCTCGCCGTGCACCAGTTCGCCGCCGACGCGGACCAGAAGGAGACCGGGCGGGCCTGGCAGGAGTGGCTCACGGGCCTGTTCGCCTGAGCGTGGGGCCCTTGCTCAGGTGCGGGCTCGTCAGTGGCCGACGAGCTCCCCGCTGAGCTGTTCGCGGATGCGGGCGCCGGCCTCGTTCAGGCCGGTGAACTCGACGCTCTTGCCGCGCTGTGCGTACTTGGCGGCGACCGTGTCCAGCGCGGACACCGAGGAGGCGTCCCAGATGTGAGCGTCCGTCAGGTCGATGACGACCGAGTCCGGGTCGCCCGCGTAGTCGAACCGGTCGACCACGTCGTTGGCCGAGGCGAAGAAGAGCTCGCCGGTCACCGCGTACACGACCCGCCCGCCGTCGGGGTCGGCGACCGAGGTGACGCCGGTCGAGTGGGCGACCCGCCTGGCGAAGACCGCCATGGCGGCGAGCGTGCCGACGACGACGCCGATCGCGAGATTGTGCGTGGCGACCACGCAGCCGACCGTCACCACCATGACGGCGATCTCACCGGCCGGCAGCCGCTTGAGGGTCTTCGGCGCGATGGAGTGCCAGTCGAAGGTGGCGACCGACACCATGACCATGACGGCCACCAGCGCGGCCATCGGGATGTCGGAGACGAGGGGCCCGAACACGATGCACAGGACCATCAGGAACGTCCCGGCGAGGAACGTGGACAGGCGGGTACGGGCACCGGAGACCCGTACGTTGATCATCGTCTGACCGATCATCGCGCAGCCGCCCATACCGCCGAAGAAGCCGGTGACGATGTTGGCGACGCCCTGGCCGACGGACTCGCGGGTCTTGTTGGAACGGGTGTCGGTGATGTCGTCGACCAGTTTGGCCGTCATCAGCGACTCCATCAGCCCGACCAGCGCCATCGCCAGCGCGTAGGGGGCGATCGTCGTCAGCGTGTGGAGGCTGAAGGGCACGTCGGGGATGCCGGGCACCGGCAGCGAGGAGGGCAGCTCGCCCTTGTCGCCGACCGTGGGCACGGCGATCCCCGCGGCCAGGGTGAGGGCGGTGAGGACGGCGATGGACACCAGCGGGGCCGGCACGGCCTTGGTGATCCTCGGGAAGAGCACCATCAGGGCCAGCCCGCCGATGACGAGCGGATAGACCGGCCACGGCACGTCCCGCAGCTCCGGGACCTGGGCCAGGAAGATCAGTACGGCCAGCGCGTTGACGAAGCCGACCATCACCGGACGGGGTACGAACCGCATCAGCTTGGCGACGCCGAGCGCGCCGAGGACGATCTGGAGCACACCGGCCAGGATCACGGTCGCGATGAGGTAGCCGAACCCGTGCTCGCGGTTGACCGGGGCGATGACGAGGGCGACGGCGCCGGTGGCCGCGGAGATCATCGCCGGTCGGCCGCCGACGACGGAGATGGTGACGGCCATCGTGAACGACGCGAACAGGCCGATGCTCGGATCGACCCCCGCGATGACGGAGAACGAGATCGCCTCGGGGATCAGCGCCAGCGCCACCACCAGGCCGGCCAGCACTTCGGTGCGCAGGACCTTCGGCGACAGCCGGTACGTACGGGCGGCGCGCAGCCACGCGGTCGGGGAGGGGACGGAAGAGGGCAAGGGGGAACCTGTCAGGGCGCGATGGGTGCTGGGGGATGGTGCCGGGCCGCCGGGCGGCGGGGCTGCCGTGCATCATGGACGTGCACGTCACACGGCAACTCTACCCTAACGTAAGGGTAGAGATCGTGGCGGCACCGGAACGAGAGGGCCAGGGGCAGGGCGTGGACAGCAAGCACATGCAGATCGGCGAGGTCGCCGAGCGGACCGAGCTGTCGCTCCGTACGATCCGGCACTACGAGGAGACCGGCCTCGTCGTCCCGTCGGCCCGCTCCCAGGGCGGCTTCCGCCTCTACACCGAGGCCGATGTGGCTCGCCTGATGGTCATCCGCCGAATGAAGCCGCTCGGCTTCTCCCTGGAGGAAATGCGGGACCTGCTGTCCGCCACGGACCGCCTCGACTCCGGCGAGGACGTGCCGGATGACGAGCGGGCCTCCCTCTTGGAACGCGTAAGCGGCTTCGAACAGGCCGCCGCCGAGCGCGTCGCCAAGCTGCGTACGCAGTTGGGGAGAGCCGAGGAGTTCGCAGCCACGCTGCGCGAGCGGCTGGCGAGGGCGGCCGGCTCCTGAGCCAATGGGCTGCCGCCCGGTTGGCTGTCTGCGGCTTGCCGGTGGCTGGTCGCGCAGTTCCCCGCGCCCCCGGCGTGCGTGGTTGTGCTG
>NZ_JBHVHQ010001074.1:0-2559 GCF_042800135.1 Streptomyces sp. NPDC057654
GTACGAGCGCGACGAACTCGGCCCCGGCGCCGCCGTCACCGGCCCCGCGATCATCGCCGAGCCCGACGCCACCACCGTCGTCGACCCCGGCTGGCAGGCGGGCCTCGGCGACCACGGCCACCTCCTGCTCACGCGCGTACGGCCGAAACCCCGCACCTCCGCCGTCGGCACCGACGTCGACCCCGTCATGCTGGAGGTCTTCAACAGCCTCTTCATGACCATCGCCGAACAGATGGGACTGCGCCTGGAGAACACCGCGCACTCCGTCAACATCAAGGAGCGCCTCGACTTCTCCTGCGCCCTCTTCGACGCCGACGGCAACCTGATCGCCAACGCCCCGCACATCCCCGTGCACCTCGGCTCCATGGCGGACTCCATCAAGGAGGTGCTGCGCCGCAACGGCGACGCCATGCGCCCCGGCGACGTGTACGCCATCAACGACCCCTACCACGGCGGCACCCACCTGCCGGACGTCACCGTCATCACGCCTGTCTTCGACGAGGCGGGCGGGCAGGAGACGGGCGGGGAACTGCTCTTCCTCGTCGCCTCGCGCGGCCACCACGCGGAGATCGGCGGGATCACCCCCGGCTCGATGCCCGCCTTCAGCCGCACCATCGAGGAGGAGGGCATCCTCTTCGACAACTGGCCGCTGGTCCGCGACGGGCGGCTCCGCGAGGAGGAGACCCGCGCGCTGCTCGCCTCCGGCCCGTACCCCTCCCGCGCCCCCGACGCCAACCTCGCCGACCTGCGCGCCCAGATCGCCGCCAACGAGAAGGGCGTACAGGAACTGCGCGCCATGGTCGAGCAGTTCGGCCTGGACGTCGTACGGGCCTACATGGCGCACGTGCAGGACAACGCGGAGGAATCCGTGCGCCGCATCGTGGCGGGGCTCACCGACGGCTCCTGCCGCTACGAGACGGACAGCGGCGCGGTGATCCGCGTCGCGCTGCGCGTGGACCGCGCGGAGCGCAGCGCCGTACTGGACTTCGCGGGCACCTCGCCCCAGCAGGAGGGCAACGCCAACGCCCCCAGGTCCGTGGTGACGGCGGCCGTGCTCTACGTCTTCCGGACGCTCGTGGCCGACGACATCCCGCTCAACAGCGGCTGCCTCAAGCCCCTCACCATCCGCATCCCCGAGGGCTCGATGCTCGCCCCCGTCCACCCGGCGGCCACCGTCGCCGGGAACGTGGAGACCTCCCAGGCCGTCACCGGCGCCCTGTACTCGGCGCTCGGCGTGCAGGCGGAGGGGTCCGGCACGATGAACAACGTCACCTTCGGCAACGACCGCACGCAGTACTACGAGACCGTGGCGAGCGGCTCCGGCGCGGGCCACGGCTTCGACGGCGTCGACGCCGTGCAGACCCATATGACCAACTCCCGGCTGACCGACCCCGAGGTCCTGGAGTGGCGCTATCCGGTGCGGGTGGAGAGCTTCTCGGTACGGGCGGACGGCGGCGGGCGCGGCCGGTGGCACGGCGGCCGGGGCGTCGAGCGGCGCATCCGCTTCCTGGAGCCCATGACCGTCGCGCTGCTCACCGGGCACCGCAGGGTCGCCCCGTACGGCATGGCGGGCGGCGAGCCGGGCGCGCGCGGCGAGAACCTCATCGAGCGGGCGGACGGCGCGGTGGAGCCGCTGGCCGGCTGCGATGTGACCGAGGCGCGGACGGGGGACGTGCTCGTCGTCCGCACCCCGGGCGGGGGCGGCTACGGCGCCGTATAGCTTCGCGCGGTGCTATACGGTTCTATGCAGTACGGGCGGGCACGAAGCGGACGGGCGTGCCCGGCACCGCCTGGGCGGCGGCCGGAAGCCAGCGCTCCGGAACGACTCCTATGACCGGGTAGCCGCCCGTCGTGGGGTGGTCGGCGAGGAACAGCACGGGACGGCCGTCCGGCGGCACCTGCACCGCCCCCAGCACCATGCCCTCGCTGGGGAGTTCGCCCTCCTTGGCCCGCTCCAGCGCCGGGCCCTCGGTGCGCATCCCGATGCGGTTGCTCGCCGGGGACACCGCGTAGCTCCCCGAGGCCAGGGTGCGCAGGGCGGCCTCGGTGAACCAGTCGTCGCGGGGGCCGAGCAGCACCGGCAGCACCAACTCCCGCGCGGGGCCCGGGGACGGCGCCGCGTCCACGCCGACGGGCGCCGGGCGCGCCAGGCCGAGCGGCAGCCGCGCCCCGTCGGCCAGCGGCGGCGGGCCGAGCCCGGACAGCGCGTCGGTGGAGCGGCTGCCGAGCACCGGCTCGACGCCGACGCCGCCGGAGAACGCCAGATAGCAGCGGAGCCCGTGGGTGGGCGCGCCGATGTCGAGAACGGCGCCGTCCGGTACGCGCACGGCCGCTCCCCACGCGGCCGGGCGGCCGTCCACGGAGACCGGGCAGGGCGCGCCGGTCACCGCGACGGTCACCGCGCCGTGCGCCCGTACGGCGCATCCCGTCAGCGTCGTCTCCACGGTGGCGGCGTCGGGCGGATTGCCGACCAGCCGGTTGGCGAGCCGGTGCGCCGGCTCGTCGAGGGCGCCCGCGCGCCCGACCCCGAGGTGGGCGTGGCCGGGCCGCCCCAGATCC
>NZ_JBHVHQ010001075.1:0-2556 GCF_042800135.1 Streptomyces sp. NPDC057654
ACTGAGTGCCACACTGGATGTGTGCTGAAACGATCTATCGACGGAACGGCTCAGGCCTGGGCGGCGCTCGGCGGGGACCCCGCGCTCCTGGCGGCCATCGGCTACCAGGGCCCCGACGACGTACTCCCCGCCCGGCTGCCCGTACGGGAACTCGCACGCTCGACCGTGGCCGTCGCCTCGCTCGCCGCGGCCGAACTCGCCGCCGCCCGCGACGGCGGCCCGCTCCCCGCGGTCCGGGTCGACGACGGCGCGGTGGCCACCGCCTTCGTCAGCGAACGCCACCTGCGCATCGACGGCCGCGGCGGCTCGACCTTCGCGCCCCTGTCCCGGTTCTGGCGCACCGCCGACGGCTGGCTGCGCACCCACGCCAACTACCCGCACCACCGCGCCCGGCTCATCGCCGCCCTCGGCCTCGACGCCGACGCGGACGACGAGCGGCTCGTCGAACAGGCCGCCGCCGAGCTCGCGGGCCGCGAGGCCGAGCAGGTGCAGGAGGCGGTCTACGCGGCGGGCGGCCTCGCCGTCGCCGTCCGCGGACCGCTGAACTGGGCCGAACACCCCCAGGGCAGGGCCGTCGCCGGCCGCCCCCTGCTCACCCTCGACCGGGTCGGCGAGGCCCCCGCCCGTACGCTCGCGCCCGCGCCGACCCGGCCCGCCGAGGGGCTGCGCGTCCTCGACCTCACCCGCGTCATCGCCGGCCCCGTGGCCACCCGCACCCTCGCGGCGCTCGGGGCGGACGTGCTGCGCATCGACGCCCCGCAGCTCCCGGAGAGCCAGGCCGCCCACTCCGACACCGGCTTCGGCAAGCGCTCCACCGTCCTCGACCTCGGCGACACCGCCGACCGGGCCGTCTTCGAAGAGCTGCTCACCACCGCCGACGCCGTCGTCACCGGCTACCGGCCCGGCGCGCTCGACCGGTACGGCCTCGCGCCCGAAGCGCTCGCCGAGCGCCGCCCCGGCCTGATCGTCGCCCAGCTCAGCGCCTGGGGCCCGTACGGACCGTGGGGCGAGCGACGCGGCTTCGACTCCCTCGTGCAGGCGGCCGGCGGCATCGCCGCCGTCGAGGCGGACCGCGACGGCCACCCCGGAGCGCTGCCCGCCCAGGCGCTCGACCACGGCACCGGCTATCTGCTCGCCGCCGCCGTGCTGCGCGCCGCCACCCTCCGGCAGGCGTCGGGCGGCTCGTACGTGGCCCGCCTCGCGCTCGCACAGACGGCGTTCTGGCTGGTGAACGGCGTCAAGGCGGACACCGGGGAGCCGACCGGCGCGTACGATCCCACGCCCTGGCTCACCGAGGCCGACGGCCCGCTGGGGCATGTGCGGTACGCGCTGCCGCCCGTCTCCTTCGACGGCGGCCCCCGCGACTTCCCCTCGCTGCCGGGTCTGTGGGGCACCGACAAACCCGCTTGGCGGTGATCGGGCGGCTTCCTAGGATGGTCCGATGCCTGAAGACGACACGTATCTCGCGACCGGCCCCCGCGTGGGCATCCGCCTCATCGAGCGCGGCGACGGGGAGCGGTTCACGGCGCTGGCGCGGGCCAGCGTCGCCCTGCACCATCCGTGGATGACCCTGCCCACCACGGACGAGGCGTGGGAGACGTACATCGGCCGGCTCGCCGACGCCCCGGACCGCAAGGGCTTCGTCATCTGCGAGCGGAAGACGGGCGAGATGGCCGGGTGCGTCAACATCAACAACATCGTCCAGGGCCTCTTCCAGTGCGGGGCCGTGGGGTACGCCGTGTTCGCGCCGAGCGCGGGGCGCGGCTATATGACCGAGGGCATGGGGCTGGTCCTGCGCCATGCCTTCGGCCCGCTGGGCCTGCACCGCCTCGAAGCCAATATCCAGCCGGGGAACGAGCCCTCGCTGGCGCTCGTGCGGCGGCACGGGTTCCGGCTGGAGGGGTTCTCGCCGGACTTCCTGTTCATCGACGGGGCGTGGCGTGACCATGAGCGCTGGGCGCTCACCAGCGAGATGCTGCCGCCCGAGCCGCCTCGTTAGCCGCGGGCGCGTCGTGGCCGATCGCGCAGTTCCCCGCGCCCCTGTGCGGCACCGGTATCCCTGACGCCAGCAGGTGCGTCGTGGCTGGTCGCGCAGTTCCCCGCGCCCCTGTGGGGCGCCAGGCGTTGTGGGTCCCAGCAGGTGCGTCGTGGCCGGTCGCGCAGTTCCTCGCGCCCCGGCGGGGCATTGGTGTTCAGGTTCCGAGTAGGTGCACCAAGCCCTCCGCCAGTTCTGTGCGCCAGCACAGATAGTCGTGGCCGCCGTTGAATTCGCGGTAGCGGACGTCGTGGCCGCCTTCCCGCAAGGTGTCTCGGAGGCGGCGGTTGGCGGGGAGGAGGACCCATTCCTGTTCGCCGGCCGAGAGGTGGAAGCGGACCGGGAGCCGCCCCTCCTCCGCGGTCGCTATGACGCGCGTCAGCCACTCGGCATCGGGGCCGTCGGGCCACCAGAAGGAGCCGGACTGGGCCAGGGCGTTGCCGAAGCGGTGCGGGGCGCGGACGGCGGCGTGGGCCGCCATCAGGCCGCCGAGGCTCTGGCCGGCCAGGACCGTACGGGCC
>NZ_JBHVHQ010001076.1:0-2553 GCF_042800135.1 Streptomyces sp. NPDC057654
CCCTTGTCCTTGTCCGTGCCGGAGCCCGTGCCGCCGTCCGCGCCGCCCTGGTCCGAGCCGCCCTGCGAGTGGGAGGGGTCGGTGGTCGGCTGCTGCGTGGGCGTCGAGTCGCCGCCGCCCTCCGGGTGCGTGGGCGTCGAGTCCGGCGTCGGCTTGTCGCCGTCGCCCTTGTCCTTGCCGCCGCCGGGCTGATCGGTGTCGGAGGAGTGCGACGAGCCGTCGCCGGAGGTGCCGTCCTCGGAGGAGTGGCCGGTACCGGGGGTTCCGGAGGGCTTCACCGGGGCGTGGTTCCCGGAGTCGTTCGAGCGGAAGATCTGCTGGAAGGTGGTGCCGCTCTTGCCGTCGGGCGTGGAGCCCGTGGCCAGTTCCACGACGGTGACGGTGACCATCGCGAGCACGAAGATCACGACCGCGTGGAGCAGCGGGCTCTTCCAGCGCCGCAGCCGGGTGCCGTGCGTGGTGGCCGCGGTGAACTCCTCGGAATCGGCAGGAGCCGCCGGGCCGGACGCCGGGGCAGCGCCCTCGGCCTGCCGCAGCAGCCGCGTGGGGTCCTCGGCGCGCGGGAGCATCTGCGTCGCCTCGATGCGCGGCAGCATCTGGGTGGCCTCGGCCTGCTTGAGCAGTCGCGTACGGTCCGGGTCGGCTTCGCCGCCTTCTTCAGGCTTCCGCTCGACCGCGGGGAGCATGGTCGTCGCCTGCTCGTCCCCGGCCGCGTCGCGCGGCCAGTGGTCACTGTCCGTGTCCGCGACGGGGACCTGGCGCGCCTTCGGCTTCGCCGAGACGGTCACATCACGGAGCTGTTCACCCGTTCGCCGGAAGAGATGCTGAAAAATCGTGCCGCCCGTGGTGGCCACGACACTCACCACGCCCGCACCGATGATCGTTCCGTAGACGCCGAGCTTGCCCGCGAGGAGAGCGGCGATCACGGCGGCCAATCCACTGCCGGCCACCTGGGCGACGCTGAGATCCAGCCGCTTACTCTGCGGTTTTTCCTCGCTTTCGTCCTTTACCTGCATCTCCAGCCTCTGCTTGCCCATTCGCTCCACCCTGCACAGAGAAGGGACTTATGGGCGAGGCGATCAGTTCCGATTTAGGTGATTGTGTGAACCTCGCCACTCCCTTCACCCCCAGGGGTGAACAGGCGCGCGATCAACTCCCTTGCCCCGCGAGAGGTTCCATGGCGCGCCGATCCACCCAGGTGGCCCGAATGGAGTACTGTGGCGAGCCCTGGCCCGGTACCCCGTCCGGCTGCCCGGACTCATGGGAGAGGGCCTCGGAAGGCCCTCCTCCGGAGGACGCCGACCGGTGCGGGTAGCGGCTGTACAGGGAAAATGCCACGGTCACCGAGAGTGGCGAACCGGTAACCGTGGCATAACGGCGCATCGGGTCCCCGACCCGACACGCCGGTCAACTCGGCAATGTTGTGGCAGGCTGCACCCGGGCAGGCCACACTCGACTAGCGGAAGCAGCGACGCACGTGACGTCGGCAGGCACCACCCGGGAGGTCCCCATGCCCGAACTGCGTGTCGTGGCCGTCTCAAACGACGGCACACGGCTGGTGCTCAAGGCTGCGGACAGCACGGAGTACACGCTTCCGATCGATGAGCGGCTGCGCGCCGCCGTGCGCAACGACCGCGCCCGCCTCGGCCAGATCGAGATCGAGGTGGAGAGCCACCTCCGCCCGCGCGACATCCAGGCCCGTATACGGGCCGGAGCCTCCGCCGAGGAAGTCGCGCAGATGGCGGGCATCCCCGTCGACCGCGTCCGCCGCTTCGAGGGCCCCGTGCTCGCCGAGCGCGCCTTCATGGCCGAGCGGGCCCGCAAGACGCCCGTCCGGCGCCCCGGCGAGAACACCGGTCCGCAGCTCGGCGAGGCCGTCGCGGAGCGGCTGCTGCTGCGCGGCGCCGAGAAGGACACCGCCCAGTGGGACTCCTGGCGGCGCGAGGACGGCACCTGGGAGGTCCTCCTCGTCTACCGGGTCGCGGGCGAGATGCGCTCGGCGAGCTGGACGTACGACCCGCCCCGGCGGATCGTCCAGGCCATGGACGACGAGGCCCGCGTCCTGATCGGCGAGAGCGACGACACGCCCGAGCCGAGCTTCCCCTTCGTGCCGCGCATCGCCCGGCTGCCGCGGGACCGGCCGCTCGACCGCGCGCTGGACCGGCAGTCGCCGTCGGCCGCCGCCGAGCCCGAGCCCGAGCCGCCCGCCGAGGACGCGCCGCGCGAGCGCGACTCCCTGACCAGCCTCCTGGAGGCCGTGCCCAGCTTCCGGGGCGACATGATCGTGCCGGAGCAGCCCACCGGCGACACGTCGGAGGAGTCCGACGACGAGGAGCCGGAGGCGGTCGAACCGCCCGCGCCGGCGGCCAGCGCCGGATCGGCCTACGCGGACGTGCTGATGCCGCGCTCGGTGGCGGGCCACCGGGACCGGCTCACGGGCACCACGGACCGGCAGGCCGAGGCCGACGGCGTACGGCCGGGGCGGCGCGCCGCCGTCCCGAGCTGGGACGAGATCGTCTTCGGCACCCGCCGCAAGAAGCAGGAGTAACGGGC
>NZ_JBHVHQ010001077.1:0-2552 GCF_042800135.1 Streptomyces sp. NPDC057654
CGCCTCCTCCTCGGCCCCGAGAACGGCGCAGCGGGCTCTCTCCTTCCGTCTCGGAAGGGAGAGCCCGCTGCACGCTGGGGCTCGATTACTCCTGAATGCCGGCGATGAAGAATGCCCATGCGCCCTTGGAGACTGTCAGGCCGGGGATGGTCGTGTCCTTGGAGTCCCGGACGCGAACGGCAGAAGCGCAGTCTGCAATCTCAACGCAGGCGTTTCCTTCGCCCCCGCTGTAGCTGGACTTGAACCAGGCCGTCGCATCGTTGTCAGTTACGGGGTTACGGGTCATCTCTTCTCTCGCTTCAGTTTCTCGATGATTTCGGGGGTTTCCTCGGGCGTTTGCGCCGAGGCGGTCATGGTGCTGAACCAGCGACGGAACCTGGAGACGTTGGCAGGTTTGTCCGACATGGAGACGGGCCCCCAGCCCGTATCAACTGTCACGGTGGTGGGCTTTCCTTTGCCGAGGTCCAGAATCGTGAAGTTGCTCCACAACCGTCGGCCCGGTACGTCGGTCAGCAGCACTTGAAGAGTGACGTGGGGGAGGGCCGCGACACGGAGAAGTTCCTCGTACTGCCCCAGCATCACGGAAGCGTCGCCTACTGGATGACGTAGTGCTGCTTCTCCCAGGATTACCCAAAGTTTCGTTGGGTGCTCCTCGGCGAGGAAGGGTTCGCGTCGTTTCATGCGCAGCGCAACGTTGCCTTCGATGAACTCGCTCGTCGTTTCCTCGATCGGCTGCACCTCGCGGAACTGGGCCCAGGCATACTCCTCGGTTTGCAGGAGTCCCAGGATGACGTTGGGGTGGTAGGCGTGCACCTCCTGGGCCGCCGACTCGATCCCGGCAAACGACTTCGTCGCATCCGAAACGCTTCGATACTGCGTCATCCAGTCCTGGCTGGGCGGCGTCTTTTGCAGCTCCTCCAGCGCGCTCACCAACTCGACGTCGCCTGCGACGCCGTAGAGGCCCAGCACCTTACGCAGATCGCCGACGGATCGAAACGAGCTTTGTCCGACCTCAATACGTCGCAGTTGGTCGTAGCTGAGGCCGTCCAGACTCTTAGCGACCTCTTCCAGCGTCAGCCCCGCGCTGTTGCGGAGATAACGCAGCCTGATGCCGAGGTCAACGCGCGGTGCCGTTGCTCCAATCGGCCTCGCCATAGCTGCATCCTTTCGCGTACCGGGTGCACCAAGTCGTGCCCTGAGTTCACGACTTGCCTCCCCGTGTGAACAGTCTGACACCCCGAGTTCGTCCTGCACAGCCCCAGCTACACCGCCTGGCATATACCAATCCACATGCGACTGCGTATGCACTGCACATGCGATTGCGTAGAGGGCCGCATACGCGCCACTGTATGGGACATCACGCGAGACGAGGCCCTGATCACTGGGACTTGTCTCACCAACCTTCGGTAGTGCAGGGGCTGTTCGCGACGGGCCCTCCATCGACCTCGGCGTCACCCACGCCACCATCCCCGTATCGCCATCGAGGAGCCTCGCATGACCGTACTGGAGGAAACCGCCCTTACCGCCGTTCCCCGCCGCCAGGAGAACCCTCTTCCCTACGCGAGGAGTCTGACGCTGCCCGACCGCGAATCGTGGCCCCTTTCGCCGGGCTCTTGGGGGTTGAGCCTGGCGACCGTGGCCGACCCAGAACTGGTCAGCATGTACCGCGCGACGTGCGCCCTCATGCTCGCGCACTGGGACCTTAAGGCCATCACAGACGATGTGTTGTCCGTCGTCAGCGAGCTTGTCACCAACGCAATGATCCACGGTGACGGGGTCAGCCTCGACGTGGCGTACGCCGAGGACGGCACGCTGCTCATCGTCGTGACCGACGGCAGCCCGAACCGCCCGGAACGCCTCGATCCAGCCTCGGATGATGAGCACGGCCGGGGTCTGATGTTGGTCGAGGCGCTGTCCGTCAAGTGGGGCATCAGCGCAGACGGGAAGTCCACCTTTGCCATCCTCAACGTGCCAGGGGGCGGACTTCGGTGACCATCGATCTCGCTCGCGTCCGCGAGGCGATCAACTGTGCGGTCTCGGATCGGCCGCCGACCGCGGTTGAGGTCCGGGATCTGTGGCGATGCCTCCACGCCTACATCGAAGAGGTCCTCCCGCTCACCAAGATGCGGCTGCTGGACCGGGGGCCGAGCTCGGAGGCCCGGCGCGAGGCGGCGTTGGCGGTTCAGCGGGCCGAGGACCTGCTGACGTTGCCCGTCGCCCTGGCGGTGGGCAGCAGCAGCTACCCCCGCCAGCTCGCCCGTGTGCTGGCGGGCCTGATCCGGCACAGCGGGGTGGAGCAGTGACTCCCAACAGTGCAGCCAGCTGCGTGGTGCCGAGCGACGCAGACGGTGCGCGGACGACGCACGAGGGGTCTCGTGTCTCCCGCTGGTTCGTCGGTCGGCAGAACAACCCACCGATAGTGAAGATGCGGGCGCGGGATTCGCCGCCGTCCGTCCGTTAGGCGGCTGTCCCCGCAGTCCGAGCCTCACCCCTGTGCGGGCTCCTGCGGCGTGACGGCCGGCCGGTCCCTCCCGTCCGCGTCGGGCGGGTAC
>NZ_JBHVHQ010001078.1:0-2549 GCF_042800135.1 Streptomyces sp. NPDC057654
GGGCGCAACGCCATCCCCCCCGCCGTGGGGCGCGCCGCGGGCGGTACCTCCCCCGCGGTGGGGGGCCCCCCCGCCTGACAGCCGCACCAAACGCGCTACGACCCCGGGGACCGTCACGGGCCCGGGCGTCCAGTGCGTACGCGTCAGTGGCCCGCGGTCTTCTTCGCGCTCACCTCAGCCGCGTTCACCAGCACATACCGGTGGTTGAACTGCACGGTGTAGTACTTCTTCGCGCCCTTCACCACCGCCTGCGTGGACGGCGAGAAGTCGACGGCGCCGACCGGCGGCTGGTCGGCGACGTACGCCTGACCGGCCGGGATCGCGTAGTTCTTCGCCGTCAGCGGGTCCTGCTTGGACGGGGACATGCCCTTGGGGTACTCGGCCGCGTCCGGGTACGCGGTCCCGTACACCTTGGCCGCGTCCTTGCCGGGCGCCTTGATGATCCGTACGCCCTTGGCGGGCGTCGTGTTCTTGCCGCCCGGGTTGTGGATCCAGCCCTTCTGGCCGCCGAACCAGATCGCAGTCCAGTCGCCCTTCTTCTCGGCGACCACGAACTTCTGGCCGGCCTGGACGGTGGTGGTCCAGTCCGAGACGTCGTCGCTGCCCTTGTCGTCCTTGCCGCCGTGCACGACGGGGTCGACGATGAGCGGCGCGTCCTCGCGGGGCTCGGTGCGGACGAACAGGGCGCTGGACGGGCCGGTCACCGGGCCGCACTTCTTGGTGGCGCCGGACGGGTCGTCGTTGGGGCAGAGGTTGTACGTCTGCTGGTTCTTCTCGAAGCCCGGCGTGATCGTCACGGCGGTGCCGACGGCGCCGACGCCGCGCTTGCCCCCGTCGACCGGGGCGCCGATCATCCGCATGAAGCGGGTCCAGTCCCAGCCGTTGCCCGGGTCCCAGTGCATGCCGGCGAGGGTGTCGTCCGAGGGGCCGGTCACATTGTCGTGGCCGAGGATGTGCGTCCGGTCGAGCGGCACGTCGTACCGCTTCGCCAGGTACTTCACGAGCTTGGCGGTCTGCTCGTACGCGGCCGTCGTGTACCAGTCGGCGCCGTGGGCGGAGAAGCCCTCGTGCTCGATCTGCACGGCGTGCAGGTTGCTGTCGTAGTTGCCGTCGCCGAACGCCACGTCCTTGTTCGGCACCATCTGCGTGACCTCGCCGTCCGAGGACCGCATCACGTACTGCGACGAGGAGCCGCCGGCCGTCTGGAAGGTCTTGATCGCTTCGTCGTACGACCCCTCGGTCGTGTGGATCACGATCTGCGTGATCTTGACGCCGTTCTTCGGCCGGTTGGAGACCTGGCCGTTGGAGGCCGCCGCCGGGACGAACTTGCAGTTCATCGAGGGCGGGCACTCCGCCTTCGGCGAGCCGTCGTCCTTGAGCTTCAGCTTGTTGTACTGGGCGGCCATCGGCTTCGCGGACGGCTCGGCCTTCATCGTCACCGACCCGCCGTCCGCCGCGTCGCGCTTGGCGCCGGACTTGATGGCGGCGAACACGCCGTCGACGTACGAGGCCGCCGCCTTGCGGTCGGTCAGGCGGCTGTACTTGGCGACCGCGGCGGTCCACTGCGCCGGGTCCTTCGCGGTGGAGCCGGTGAGCTCCTTCTGGTACGCGGCGAGGAGAGCCGCGCCGCCGCGGATGTTCTCCTTCTGGTCGTGCTGGAGCTTGTCGGCGGAGGCGCCGGTCAGCTTCGCGGCGGCCCGCAGCGTGTGCAGCTCGGGGTGGCCGGTGAAGGAGGTGAGGTCGGCGCGGCCGGCCGCGCCCGCGGCGCCGCCGGTCACCATCTTCGACGTCACGTCGGTGAGGTTCATCAGGCCCCAGCCGCCGGTGTTGCTGTAACCGGAGTGGTGCTGCCAGCCGGACTCCTGGTGCGCGACGCCCAGCAGTACGGGCAGCGGCACGTCGAACTCTTCAGCGGCCGCGGCGAAGGCGGCCTGGGTGGTGGGCGACTGCGGGTCGTCCGCGTTCATCGCCTGTGCGAGGGACGGCAGGAAAGCGAAAGCGCCTATGGCCAGTGCGCCGCCGACGGCGGCCGTCGGCAGCCAACGCTTTTTCCGCTTGTGCAAGGGGGTTCCCTTCGATGCGACCGGTGCGCAGGGCTGCCTCATCAGGAGGGTCGTCGACTCGCCCTGTACGCACCCAAAGGTGTGGGGGTGGGCGCGCAATTTCCGTACAGACATGCCGAAGCAGGCGGTGGCCACGTCGACGGAGACGGTTATCGGCGCCGAATGACATCAGATCAGAAAAACATTCGGGATCCCAGGGCGGGGTGGCCGATGACACGTTTATGGGCAGTGTCCGGCAACTGAACAGGGCATTACGGGCGGCGCGATCCGTACCTTTATCCGGACCTTTCCCTATTCGGGTCCCCTGGCATTTCGGGTCCGGCGGACCGCGCCGCTCCGGAGCCCGCGGGCCGCGCCGGAGCGCCGCGCCGCCCGGCCGCCTTGTTCGCCCGGTACGCGCGCATCTTCGCCCGGCTCCCGCACACCGCCATCGAGCACCATCGGCCGCGCCCCGCCGGGCTGCGGTCGTAGAAGACCCACTGGCAG
>NZ_JBHVHQ010001079.1:0-2535 GCF_042800135.1 Streptomyces sp. NPDC057654
GGCCCCGGAAACGGACCGGGGACCGAGGGGCGGCGAGTCGGGGACCGAACCCACCGGGGACCGGGGACCGAACGGCGCCGACACGGGGACCGGTCCCGCCGGGGACCGGGGACACAAGGCCCCCCTGCGCCGGAAGCCCACCCCGAAGAGCAAGGGCAAACGGGGCGGCCGGTCCCGCACCCCGCAGACGCAGCGTCCCCCGCGCGAGCCGGAGGAATCCGTGGAGCATCTCGTGGCGCAGGTCCGTCCCCACGTCCCCGCGCTGCTCGCGCGGGACGGCAACGAGAGCGTCACCCGGGTCCAGCTGCGGGAGATCCTGCGCCGCGAAGGACTCCAGGGCGGCCGCAACGAACGCCTGAGCCTCGTCCTGCAGCACCTGCGCAGCGAGGACGACACCACGAAGCCGAAGCCAAGGAGTACCGCCCGATGAAGCCCTGCCCCCGATTCATGTCCCTGCGCGCGGAGTACGAGCGGGAGATCGGTTTCCTGAGCGCGCACTCCCAGCGGCACGCCGGCAGGCCGTCGGCGAAGGCCAGCGCGACGTACGCCGCGGCGACGAAGGCGCGGATGGCCCGGGCGCTCAGCGGCCACGTCGGGCGCTGCCCCGAGTGCGCCTGAACCCGCAAAGCAGCAGCACACACCCTTCATCCACTGCGGGTGGCCCGGCTCCGTGCCGGACCACCACCCCTTATCACCAAGGAGTTCGCCATGACGCATGCAGCCGCGCCCGGCCCGTGCGAAGACCGCCTGGTCTGGGCCTTCCTGCACACCTTCCTCCAGTACGGACTGCTCCATTCGGCGGTCGACGGTCCGTCGGGCCAGTGGTTCGTCCAAGTCGGCGCCGGTCAGCGGATCCATCACCTGACCGGCGCGGAGGACGCCTTCGGCTTCGTCCTCGACATCTTGGAGATCGTCCACGACACGCAGGGCGGTGCCCGATGACGAACCCGCGCGAGAACGGCACCACCCCGGAACCTGAGCGGGACATCAACTCGGTTGCGGGGCGAGCAAGTTATCCGCCAAGACCGTCTTCCCCATCGGGGAAGACGGCCCCGGCGCACCCCGCCCCCAAGTGGACAGGGCCGGACCAGCACCGGGGGGCGCGGGTCCGGGAAGCAGCGACCGAGGGCGGATCGCAGCAGGAGAAGCAGACATCGCGACGCCAACGCCGCGACGCGACGAAGAGCGTGCGCAAGCGCTCGCCGAAGTCCGGCGCTGAGAAACGCGTGCACGTGATCTACGTCCGCCTCAACAGCACCGAGAAGAACACCCTCACCGCCGCAGCCACCATCACGCGAACGAGCCTGCCCGCCTTCCTCGCCCGCAGCGGCCTCGCCGCCGCCCACGACCTCGACCACACCGCCGCCGCCATCGCCGGCCACCGCGACCTGGTCGCCGAACTCTTCGCCGCCCGCCGACACCTCGGCCAGGTCGGCAACAACCTCAACCAGGTCGCCCGCGCCATCAACTCCGGCGGCCAGCCCACCGAGATCGACGCGGTCGTCGCCGCGGTCCAGCGCACGGTGACCCGCGTGCAGGCCGCCACCGACCGACTGCTGCAACAACCCTGACCGCGCAACCCGCCCGGCCCACGAGCCCCCCTTCCCGGCGGCCCTCCCCGTTGACCACTCGGCCCAGGACAGCAGCATGATCCCCAAGATCCACCAGCGCGGCCGGCGCACCATCGGCCTCCTGTACTACCTGTACGGGCCGGGCAAGCTGGAGGAGCACACCGACCCGCACCTGGTCGCCTCCTGGGACCACAACGCCCCCGACCCCGGCCGCGATGAGGCCGCGACCCTCCAGCAGCTCGGGCAGCTCCTGGACCAGCCCGTCGACAACGTCGACCCGAAACATCGGCCGAAGAAGCAGGTGTGGCACCTGTCCGTCCGCAACGGCGCCGAGGACCGGCGGCTGACGGATGAGGAGTGGGGCGACATCGCCCGGCGCATGGTCGCCGCCGCCGGCATCGACGACCCCACACAGGGCGCGGGCTGCCGGTGGGCGGCCATCCGGCACGCCGACGACCACATCCACATCGTCGCCACCCTCGTCCAGGAGGACGGCTACAAACCCGGTCTCGACAACGACGCCGCCCGTGTCCAGAACCAGGCCCGCGCCCTCGAAGCGGAGCTGGGCCTGCGCCGCCTCCACCGCGGCGACGGTACCGCCGCGAAGCGCCCCACCAGCGCCGAGCGCCACAAGGCGAAGCGTCAGGGCCGCGAGCGCACCGCGCGCGAGGAACTGCGCGAGACCGTACGCCGCGCCGCGGCCGGCACCACGAGTGAGGCGGAGTTCTTCGAGCGGCTGGCCGCCGCCGGCCTGCTGATCCGCAAGCGCGCCGCCCCCTCCGGTGACCTCCTCGGCTACAAGGTGGCCCTGCCCGACGACCGCAACAAGGACAACGACCCCGTCTTCTACCCCGGCGCGCGCCTCGCCCCCGACCTGTCCCTGCCCCGGATACGAGAACGCTGGTCCGCCGATAACCTCGCCCCGGCCCCGTCGGTCCAGGCCCCCGGCCGCGCTGCGCCGGGC
>NZ_JBHVHQ010001080.1:0-2534 GCF_042800135.1 Streptomyces sp. NPDC057654
CCACCGGACCGCCCGGCGATTCTGCGTGGGGGCTGATTCACGGGGGAATTACCGGGGGGGGGATTACGGGGGGATTACGGGGGGACTACGGGGTGTACATGCGTTCCGTCGCCGGCTGATGCCCCTCCCGGGGGGCCATCGGCGAGCGCGTGACGGTGCCCGACGGCGTCCCATAGGTCTCCATCGACCTGGACGGCCACTGGCCGGGCGGAGCCGGCGTGTGCGTTTCGATGGATACGCGCGGCGTCGGAGTCGGAGTCGGCGCGCCGGCCGGGGCCACGGGCAGCGGATCGCGTTCGGCGCCGCCCGACCGGACCGCGCCCACGGCCATGGTCACCGCGGCCACGACGACCACCACCCCGGCCGCCGTGAGCGCCGCCCGGCGTCGGCGCAGTCGCCGTCCGCCCCTGATGGCCGCGTCGGTCACGCTGGGCAGCGAAGGTTCCGGGCGCGCGTCGAGGACATCGCGGAAGGCGGCGTGCAGAGCCTCGTCGTCGTGCTCGTCCATATCTCGCCTCACCTACCGGGCCTCCCGGCCGATCCGCCGCTCAGGCTCTCGACGATGGTACGGAGCCGGGTCAGCCCGCGGGAACTCTGGCTCTTGACCGTCCCCGGCGATATCCGCAGTGCCTGCGCGGTCTGCTCCACCGTCCAGTCCTCCCAGAATCGCAGGACCAGCACGGCGCGATAGCGGGGCGACAGTTCCATCAGGGCCTCCTGCATCATCAGTCGCAACTCCGGTGCGTCCGGCGCGGCGGAGGTCAGGTCTGGCGGTTCGCCCACCGGCTCCTCCCGCCAGCATCCTTTGCGCTGCTGGTCGATGAAGGTACGGGCCAGGATGGTACGCGCGTACGCGTCCACGTTGCCGTCCTTGCGGACGCGGCCCCACGCCGCGTAGAGCTTCATCAACACGGTCTGGGTCAGGTCCTGGGCCTGGTGCCAGTCCCCGCACAGCAGGTAGGCACTGCGCCTGAGATGCGCCTGCCGCGCCTCGGCGAACTCCCGGAACTCCCGCTCCCGGACCGCTTCCCTCACTCTTGCCGAACCTCCGGTACTCCGGGCCTCCGCCGCTTCGCCTGTACGGTGCCCTTCCCCTTACATACGGAATGCGGCGCGGTGAGGTTGCCTGGTCCGATGGAGAGATTTTTCCCGTTGCGGCATGCAACGTGCGCGGACGCCCTTTCCGTACCCCGGCTCCGGGGGGCGGGTTTGTCATGTTTGTCATCGGGACGGCCGGGAAACCCGTAGCCACCGTGGGCACGAAACGGAACGTCGAGATCCAGCGGCCGGAGAAGGTGCTCTTCCCCAATGACGGCAGTGATGGCGGCGATGTCGGCAACGACAGCGACGGCAGCGATGGCGACGGCAGTGACGGCGGCATCACCAAGGCCGACCTCGCCGAGCACTACCGGGCGGTCGCCCCGCTGATGCTGCCGCAGCTGCGCGGGCGGCCGATCATGATGGAACGGCACCCCGACGGCATCGGCGGCAAGCCCCTGATGCAGAAGAACGCGCCGGACTACTTCCCCGACTGGGTGCGCCGGGCCGTCCTGCCCAAGGAAGGCGGCAAGGTCACACACGTCGTATGCGACAACCGGGCGACGCTCCTATACCTCGCCGACCAGGCGTGCGTCACCCCGCACCGCTGGCTCTCCCGCGCGGACCGGCCCGACCACCCGGACGTACTCGTCTTCGACCTCGACCCGCCCGGCGAAGGCGACTTCGAGGCCGTGCGCTGGGCAGCGCGGCGCGTATGCGAACTGCTGGACACCGTACGGCTCCCGACCCGTCTGATGACGACGGGGTCCCGCGGCCTCCATGTCCTCGCGCCGCTCGACCGGCAGTCGGACTTCGATTCCGTACGGGCCTTCGCACGCGACGTCGCCGAGGAACTGGAGCGCCGGCACCCGGACCGGCTGACGACGGCGGCCCGCAAGGCGGACCGGGGCGACCGTCTGTACCTGGACACCCAGCGCAACGGTTACGCGCAGACCGCCGTGTCCCCGTATGCAGTACGGGCCCGTCCCGGCGCCCCCGTCGCCGTCCCCATCGCCGCCGCCGAACTGGACGATCCCGAACTGCGCCCCGACCGCTGGACGTTGCGGACGGTGGGCGAGCGCCTGGAGTCCGATCCGTGGTCCGGTACGCCCTTCAGAGGCCGCTCCTTGCGAGCGGCGGCGGCGCGGCTCGGGAGGGTCTGAAGGCGCAACACGCCGGGTGGCGGCTAGCCTTACGTATCCGTCCTCCTCGGGGACTTTTCCCCGCACTACGGACATAAATCGCACCCGAGACACGTGAAGGACTGCTCCATATGGGCATTCGGAGTCTGCTGCGGAATGCGTTCGGTCGGTCCAAGGCCGATCGGAACGGCGGGTCGCCAATGCCGGCTGGCGCCGGCTTGATTGCCAGCGGGTCGGCTGGTGCCGGGTCGGCTGACGCCGGTTCGGCTGACGCCGGGGGGACGGATACCGCGTCGACTGACGCCGGGTCGGCTGCCGCCGAAGGGGCGGGTACCAGTCCGGCCGGCACCGGGG
>NZ_JBHVHQ010001081.1:0-2530 GCF_042800135.1 Streptomyces sp. NPDC057654
GCTGCAATTCGTGCAGTTCCCGCAGGTGGGCGCGGTCGTCGGCGTCGAGGGCGACGGCGAGCGTGCCGCAGGCGCGGTAGCCGATCTCCTGCCCGCTCGCCTCCGCCAGCTCGGCCGCGAACGCCGGATAGCGGCGCGCGGAGGCGAGGTTGATGGCCAGCAGATCCTGCTCGCCGTAGTGCAGTTCGGTGACGGCGGCCAGCATCCCGGCCGCGACCTGGGCGGCGCCCCCGCCCGGCGCGGGGTCCGCGACGGCGGTGCGCAGCCCGCGCTGGGCCGCGCGCCAGGCGGTGACCAGGCCGATGATGCCGCCGCCGATGACGAGGACGTCACAGGAGGCCGTTCCCCGCCCCGGTGGCTTCGAAGACGACGCGTGCATGGGCGTCCAGCCCCTCCCTTCGCCGGCATGACCCGGATCAGGTTCGTACGGTCGGAGGCCGGCCAGCCTCCCTCTCAGCCCGGTCCGTCCGGGCTCCCGCGAGTGCTCTACGCGACTCACCCTAGTACGCGCCCCGAATCGGCCGAAAGGGAGCGTCCGCCGCGGGCCGGGGCTCCGCCGGGCGCGCGACCGGGCCGCCGAAGGCCCCGGTTGTGGTGGAGATCTCGCTGCGCGACGCTCCGGGACAGCGTGCCCGCCGCCCTACAGTGAGCTGGTGAGCGATCAGACGAATACCACCAGTGACCGGCGTCGCGTCGTGATCGTCGGCGCGGGCGTGGCCGGGGTGCAGACCGCCGTAGCCCTCCGAGAACAGGGCTGGGCCGGCGCGATCACGCTGCTCGGCGCGGAGCCCCATCAGCCCTACGACCGACCGCCGCTCTCCAAGGCCGTGCTGCTCGGCAAGTCCGAGGGCTCCGCCTTCGAGGTGGACTTCGACTCCCTCGGCATCGACCTGCGACTGGGCCGCGAGGTCACCGGGCTGCGGCCCGCCGAACGCGTCCTGGACACCGCCGACGGCCCCGAGCCCTACGACCGGCTCGTCATCGCCACCGGCGCCGAGCCCGTCGTGTTGCCCGGCAGCGAGGGCATCCCCGGCGTCCACCTGCTGCGCACCCTGGACGACGCGACGCGGCTGCGCCCGGTCCTCGCCGACCAGCACGACATCGTCGTGGTCGGGGCGGGCTGGATCGGCGCGGAGTTCGCGACCGCCGCCCGCGAGGCGGGCTGCAAGGTCACCGTCGTGGAGGCAGCGGACCGGCCGCTCGCGGGCGCCCTCCCCGCCGAGGTCGCCGCCCACATGGTGGGCTGGTACGCGGACTGCGGCGCCGAACTGCTCACCGGCGCCCGCGTCGTCTCCCTCGCCGAGGGCAGCGTGCTGCTGGACGACGGCACCCGGCTGACGGCCGGCGCGGTCGTCGTCGGCATCGGCGCGCGCCCCGCCACCGGCTGGCTGGCGGGGACCGGCATCGAGCTGGCCCCGGACCTGTCCGTGATCACCGACGAACGGCTGCGCACCAGCCTCCCGGACGTCTACGCGGTCGGCGACTGCGCCTCCTTCCCGTCCGCCCGGTACGCCGAGCGGCTGCTGGTGCACCACTGGGACAACGCCCTCCAGGGGCCGCGCACCGTCGCCGCCAATATCGCGCACGGCGAGGCGGAGGGGCCGCTGTACGACCCGGTGCCGTACTTCTGGTCCGAGCAGTTCGGCCGGTTCGTGCAGTACGCGGGGCACCACGCCGCCGCCGACGAACTCCTGTGGCGCGGCGACCCCGCCACCGCCGCCTGGTCGGTGTGCTGGCTGCGCCAGGGCGTCCTGGTCGCGCTGCTCGCGGTGGGCCGCCCCCGCGACCTGGCCCAGGGCCGCAAGCTCATCGAGCGCGGCGCCCGGCTGGACCAGCGGCAGGCCGCCGACCCTTCGGTGCCGCTGAAATCGGCGACGGTCTGAGACCTTCTCCGCCGGGCCGTGCTCCGTTTTTGGGCGGTACGCGCGCGTGCTCTCTTCGCAGCTTCCAGGGGGTACGCGCGCGTGGCCGGGCGGTACGCGCGCGGCCGGGATACGACATGGGCGCCGCGCGCCCCGAGCCCTCCCGGCTACCGACTGTCAGTCCTAGATGGCAGGCTTGTCCCGTGACCGAGATTGACGCAAAGATCGATGCTCTCGTCCCCGCCTGGCTCAACCTGCCCGACATCGCCGAACGGCTCGGCGTCGAGGTGACGCGCGTCCGGCAGCTGGTCAAGGAAGGCCAGGTGATCGCGGTGCGCCGTGGCGAGAACAGGGTGCTCCAGGTGCCCGCCGACTTCATCGGCGACGCCAAGGTCGTCAAGGGCCTGGCCGGCACCCTGACGCTCCTGCGGGACGACGGCTTCAGCGACGTGGAGATGCTGGAGTGGCTCTTCACCCCCGACCCGACCCTGCCGGGGACCCCGGCGCAGGCCCTGCGCGAGAATCGCGGCACGGAGGTGAAGCGCCGGGCCCAGGCGCTCGCCGTCTGAGCGCCGTCTGAGGGCTGCCTGAGCACGCCGGGGGTGCGGACGATGGCCGTCCGCACCCTGCCGGGCACGGCGCCCGTCGGCCGATTCGCCGTCCCCGGC
>NZ_JBHVHQ010001082.1:0-2529 GCF_042800135.1 Streptomyces sp. NPDC057654
GCCCTGATCTCTGTTCCTTCAGTCGGGGTGGCGGGATTTGAACCCACGACCTCTTCGTCCCGAACGAAGCGCGCTGCCAAGCTGCGCTACACCCCGAAGCAACGAGCTCTACTTTAGCGGACCGATGGCCGGAGACGAAATCCGGTTCTCGGGGCCGCGCAGGTGGGGGCGGATGCGGTCGAGGAGGAGCAGGACCAGGGCGAGGGCGTAGAAGGCGAGGGCGAAGATCACGGTGTTGCCGAGGACGCCGCCGTAGCCGTGGATGTCGACGTCCAGGAAGGGGTATGGGTAGCGGCCCTCGGTGCCGGGGGAGAGAAGGGCGCCGCGGATGAGGGCGAAGGGGAGGTAGAGGAGGGGGTAGGCCAGCCACTGCCAGGCGAAGGAGAGGCGGAAGCGGCCCGGTGTCGTGAGGACGAGCCAGTCGAGGACGACCGCGATGGGGGTGGCCGTGTGCAGGAGCTGGGTGGCCGTGGTCTGCCACTCCGAGGGGGCGTGGGCGTCGCCGGCCATGGAGAAGCCGCTGGAGCTGTTGGTCAGGACGAAGTGGTAGACCAGCCCCGTGATGGCTATATAGAGGAGAGCCGCTCCCGTGATCCGCGCCGAGAGCGGCGGCCGGGCCGACCACGCCCGGTGTGCGGCCGCCAGCATGACCACGGCGACCACCGCGTTGGACTGGATCGTGAAATAGCTGAGCACCCGCGGCACGTCGCCGATCGCGCAGTCGATCACGATGCCGGTGATCGCCGCCACCGCGATGAGCACCCGGAAGACGGCCGCGAACGGGCGGCGCCCGGCCGGGACGACCGCGGAGGCGGGAACGCCCGCGGCGCTGATCGCGCTCTGCCGCGCGTGGGAGGAGGTCGGATCGATCATCCCCCCACCGTAAGGGCGGGCGCTCCCGCCCGGCGGGAGTCTTCCGGTTCCGGGCGGTCAGGCTTCGGTCAAGCGGTCAGGCTTGGATCAGGCTCGGGTCAGGCTTCGGCCAAGGTGAGCAGCGTCGCCTCGGGCGGGCAGTTGAAGCGGACGGGCGTGTACCGGTTCGTGCCGCACCCCGCCGACACGTGCATGAACGACTCATGGCCGCCCGCCCGGTGCCGGGACAGCCCCTTGACCCGCTTCGTGTCCAAGTCGCAGTTGGTGACCAGCGCGCCGTAGAACGGCACGCAGAGCTGGCCGCCGTGGGTGTGGCCGGCCAGGATCAAGGGGTAGCGGTCCGCCGTGAACGCGTCGAGGACTCGCAGGTACGGCGCGTGCACCACCGCCAGCGACAGATCCGCCGACGTGTCCGGGCCGCCCGCCACCTCGCTGTACCGGTCCCGCTTGATGTGCGGGTCGTCCAGGCCGGTGAGGGCGATCTCACATCCGTCGACCTTCAGCCGGCCCCGCGTATTCGTCAGGCCGACCCACCCCGCCGCGTCGAAGCCGTCGCGCAGCTCCTCCCACGGGTTGTGGATCGCCCCGACCACCGGCTTGTTGCCGTTCAGACCGTGCCGCTTCTGCGCCTTCTCGAACAGGTAGCGGGCCGGATTGCGCAGCTTCGGTCCGTAGTAGTCGTTCGAGCCGAAGACGTACGCACCGGGGAACTCCATCAGCGGCCCCAGCGCGTCCATCACCTCCGGCACGCCCTCCGGGTCAGACAGGTTGTCGCCCGTGTTGATCACGAAATCAGGGCGCAGCCCCGCCAGCGACTGGAGCCAGCGCTGTTTCTTGCGCTGCCCGGAGACCATGTGGATGTCGGAGACCTGGAGCACCCGCAGCGGCCGACGGCCGCGCGGCAGCACCGGGACGGTGACCCGTCGAAGACGGAAGGAACGGGCCTCGATGCCTGCGGCGTAGGCCACGCCGGCCGCGCCGACCGCCGTGATTCCCGCCGTGATGCCCAGGGGTACTCCGTATCGCGCGCGCATACGCCCATCGTCGCAGACCGGCCGCCCAGGAGAAATCTTCGGGTGATTCCCGGCAGTTGCTGGCATAGTCAAGGACATGACCACGCTCAAGTCCCAGCTTCAGGACGACCTCACCGCCGCCATCAGGGCGCGCGACGAGCTGCGCTCCTCCACCCTCCGCCTCACCCTCACCGCCATCACCAAGGAGGAGGTCTCCGGTCAGTCCGCCCGTGAGCTCTCCGACGACGAGGTGCTGAAGGTGATCGCGCGCGAGGCGAAGAAGCGGCGCGAGGCGGCGGAGGCGTTCGCGCAGGGCGGCCGGGCCGAGTCGGCGGAGCGGGAGAAGGCGGAGGGCGAGATCCTCGCCGTATATCTGCCGCAGCCCCTCTCCGACCTGGAGCTGGAGTCGCTGGTCGCCGCGGCCGTCGCGGAGGCGGCCGGGCACGGCGCCGAGGGGCAGCGCGCGATGGGCGCCGTCATGAAGATCGTGAACCCGCAGGTGGCCGGCCGGGCCGAGGGCGGCCGCGTCGCCGCGATGGTCAAGAAGCTGCTCGCCGGCTGACGGACGGCAGGCCACCGTTCAAAAAGGGCCACTGTTCAAAAAGGGCCGCCGCTCAAAAAGGGCCACCGCTCAAAAACGTAG
>NZ_JBHVHQ010001083.1:0-2528 GCF_042800135.1 Streptomyces sp. NPDC057654
GTCGCGCTCATGCGGGAGGCTCCTCCAGAACGTACATGAAAATGACTTTCACTTCATTCTGCTGCGCGCCCTGCAAAACACTCACCAAGAAAGGCCCTTTGGAACGAAAAATTCAGGATTTATGACGAGCCGCCGCTTCCACTGCGACGCCGCTCACCCACGGCAGTCGAACTCGCCCCGCGCCAGGGAGACGAGCAGATCGCCGGCGGCGCCCGGAAGCCCCAGCCGGCCGCAGCCGGTCAGCTTCTCGACCGGATCCTCCGGATCGGTCAGGCCCAGCGCGGTGAGGCCCTGGCACGGAACTCCCCCACCACCGCCGCACCGGGCATAGCCCGCAGCATCATCCGGTTCACAGCCAACGCCATCCCCGACCCCGACCAGGCCGACACCTCCGACGCCTTCGAGGCGATGCGCGACGAGCACACGGAACGGGCCCGCGCGGTGCGCTCCCCGGCCGGCGCGCACCGATAGCCGCACCACCCCGCACCGGGTGGATACACCGCGCCGTCGCGTCACCGGCGGCGCAGCGCATCCGCCACCAGCCGGGAAAGGCCCCCGCCGCCCACCGCTCCATGACCGGTCCCCCACGCGGCCGCACCCGCCAGGTCAGGTGAGGCGTCGCAGGAGGGCGCGGCGCTCGGCGTCCTCGCGCTCCGGCAGGTCTTGCAGGACGGTCACGTCGCGGTGGCGCGCGCCGCCTGTGCGAGCGCTGCGAGCACGTGGCCCCTGTGGCCGAGACTCGGGCGCCGGTTGAGGGCGAGCCCCCTCTCGTCAGCGGCGCTTGGTGAGACGGCGAGCGAGTCGTGGGACGGCAATGCCCGCGAGGAGTGCGATGAGCGGCACGACGACGTCCACCCAGGGGTCTCGTATGGGTTTGTATGTGGCCGTGCCGTCCTTGATCTCGATGAAGCCCCGGGGGCGGGCGCCGGCTCCGCCGCCCCCTCCTCCGCCTTCGCCAGTCTTGGCCGCTCCGACGTCACGGCCCGCACCGCCGCCGAAGCCGAAGCCGACTTCAGCGATCGGAATCACCGTGACGCCGTCCCTGGTGACGGGCTCGCCGTAGACGGCCGTTACCGAGGCCCGTGCGCCGAGCTTGTCGGCGAGGCGTTCCAGCAGGGTGACGGAGGCGCGTGCGGCATCCATGCCGGCCGGCGGCGCTGGCCGGTCCGCGGCGGCGTCTGTGGTGGTCATGGGTACCTCCCGGGTCGGCGATTACCGCGGTACCGAGAATGTGCGTGGTGCCTGGGGTCGGCAGGCGAGATGCGGGGAAGGTGAACCGGTCCACGGCAGTAAGGGCGAAGCCGGCGGCGGTAATCGCGGCTTGGATGTCGCGACCAGTGTGGCAACCCCCATCAGATGCGGCCAGAGGGTGGCGTCGAGTACGCGCTCCACGCAGCACATCACGGTGGGTCAGCCTGGTCCCCGCGGACCGCCTCCCAGGGATGCGGCCGGCGCGACGGGCCATCCCCAGGACCCCGACGAGCCGCTTGTAGGTCCGCCCCTCCTTGACCAGCATCCCGTCCGACAGCACGGCGTACCAGATCTGCCGGGCCGTCATCGGCACCTGCTCCGCAACCGGGCCAGCACCGCCTCCACCGCGGCGCCGGCACCGGCCGGGCCGCGATGCCCCCCGCCGATCTCCGGCGGCACGGCGGCGTACCGGATCGCCGACGAGATCGGACTTGAGCAGGCCGCCGCCCGGCTCGTACCATGCCCGGCCAGGAACGCGAGCCCCTGCGGCACGCTCAGCCGACCGTCGGGGCCGGCGGCGCGACCGCCTCACGCAGTTCGGCGGCGGTCTGGGCGACGAGCCCGGAGAGGGCCGCGTCCGGGTCGGCCAGCCAGCGGGACGTGGCGCGCCGGGAGACCGCTATCGCCACGTCGACGATGAAGCGTGCTGTGCCGGACTCGACGCCGCGGCGCGCGAGCGCCCGTACCAGTGCGTCGGCGATGTCGGCGAGCTTGATCAGATCGCGCTCGGCCAGCGCCGGACTGGCGGCGATCACCCTGACGCGGCGCAGCAGGAACTCGCGCGGGCGGAAGATCTCCTCGGCGGTCTCCAGCGCGGTCAGCAGCGCCTCCATCGGCGTGAGGCCCGGGTCGGCCGTCTCGACTTGGGCGACGAGGTGGGTTTCGAGCGCGTTGCCGGCGAAGAGGACTTCCCGCTTGTCGGGGAAATAGCGGTAGAAGGAGCGTTCGGTCAAACCGGCGGTGCGCGCGATCTGTGCGACCGAGGTGCGCTCGAACCCCTGCGCCTCGAACAGTTCGAGCGCCGCGCGTTCGAGCCGGCCCTGTGCGTCTGACTCCCATCTCGGCATACCCGCCAGCATATGACAGCAGATGCTGTTGTCATGGTGCTACGGTCGATGACAACAGATGCTGTCATCACTTGGGAGATCGTTATGAAGGCTCTTCAGTTCGACCGGTTCGGGTCCCCGGACGTGATCGTGCTCCGCGAGGTCCCGAAGCCGGAGCCGGGACCCGGCCAGATCCGGATCGCCGTGCGGGCGTGCGGACTGGCGCCGGCT
>NZ_JBHVHQ010001084.1:0-2519 GCF_042800135.1 Streptomyces sp. NPDC057654
GGGGTGAAGGTGAAGACCGCGGCGCCGAGGAGCACGGCGCAGCCCGCGACCAGGCCGAGGGCCTTCAGGCTGCCGTGGTCGTCCGCGCCGGTCGCGGCGAGACCGCCGGACGTCGCCGAGCCGCCGGAGGCGCTCGCGCCCGTGCCGCCCGCGGAGGCCGGGTGGCCGCCCGTGCCGCCGCTGCCGCCGCTCCCGCCGGAGACGCCGCCCTGCTGCGCGGTGGTGTCGAGCTGGAGGGAGGCGCCCGGGTCCTTGGCCGGGGTGCAGGTCGTGGTGGTGCCGAGCGCGTTGACGGTCAGGACGCCGGGCGTCAGCGTGGCCTTGCCGCTCGCGCCGGGCTTGTACGCGCCCTTGAGGTCGGAGATCGCGATGGGCTGGCCGGTCTTGATCGGGTCCTTGTTCGGCGCGCCCTCCGTCTTCACGGTCCCCTTGTCCGCGCCGCCGACCTTGACGGCCATCGAGGGCTTGACGGAGCCCGCCGGGATGTCGGCCGGGCTGTCCATGACGGACTTGCCGAACTTGACGGTCAGGTCGTAACTCCCGCCGTTCTTCTTGGCGTTGACCTGTACCGGCGAGGTGGCGTTCTTGTCGCCGATGGGCGTCTTGCACTGGTAGTCGACGGCGATTTCCTTGCCGGTGAACGAGTCGCCGCCGCTGGAACCGCCACTGCTGGAACCGCCGGTGCTGGAGCCCCCGGTGGAGCCGCCGGTGCTGCTCGTGCCACCCGAGGACGACGAGCCGCCGGACGTCGACGAGCCGCCGCTCGTGCTCGTACCACCGGTGCTCGTACCACCGGTGCTCGTGCCGCCGCTGCCGGTCGAGCCGCCGCTCGTGCTGCCGCTTCCGTCGGTCACCTTGATGGTCGCGCCGGGCTTGACGGTCTCCTTCGCCGAGCACTTGGTGTCGGTGGAGATCGGCTTGTTGACGTTGATGCTGTACGCGCCGGGCGTCAGCGTGACGTCACCGGCCTTCGTCAGCTTCACCTTGGCCTTCATGTCGGACAGCAGCATCGGGCTGTTCTTGGGGATCGGCGGGTTCTGCCGGGGCCCCTCCATCGAGACCTCGCCGCTCTGCGCGCCGCCGAGCGTGAGCTTGCCGGTCGGCTTGACCGTGTCCTTGGCCAGATCGAGGATGTTCGGGTTCTTGGAGGCGGCCTCCACCGTCTTCCAGACCACCTCGACCTCGTCGCCCACCTTCGCCGTCGCCGGGGCCTGGATGTCCACCTTGGTGGTGCCCTTGACCGGCGGCAGGCCGGAGATCGGCGGCGGCAGGCACTCGGTCTTGTACGAGACTTCGGCGGCGTGCGCGGTACCGGTGGTCAGCACCACGCCCGCGCCGCCGAGCAGCAGCGCGACGGTGGCCGCGCCCGCTCTCCGATGCGTTCTCACGTAGTCCCCTTCGTTTTCGTCTGCCTCGTCGGATGTTCGTCACTCGGTCGTTCATCACGCGATTGCTCGTCACTCGGTGCGGAAGTCGGGTGCGGTGCGCCCGGCAGGGTGTCCGGGGTGAACCAGGGCAGCGCGCCGGTCTGTTCGGGCCCTTCAGTGCCCCTGCGGCCTTTGCGTCCGGCGGCCGGGCGGCGCGGGAGCCCGGCGGGGAGAGCGGGGCGCGGGATGCCGGGAAGGCCCGGGATGCGATGGCGGGCGGAGCGCGTGCCGACCGTGGGGGGCCTCGGCCGCAGCCGGTCGACGACGGCCATGCCGATCCGGAAGACCGCCGCCGGGATCACCACGCACAGCAGGATCCAGAAGAGCGTGACGCCCCACGGCCGCCCCACCGCCCACGGCTGCTCGACCAGCACCTTGCCGCCGTACTTGAGCGAGACGAGGTAGTCGCCGTACGCGCCCGCCGACAGCTCCACCGGCAGCTCGACCCGCGCCTTCTTCCCCGGCGGTATCGCGCCGCGCCACTGCTGCTCCTCCCACGAGGGGGCGAGCACGCCGTGCGAGGTGCCGACCTGGAAGACGGGGTCCTTGGCGGGCGTGGAGCCCAAGTTGGCGACGGTGACCACCAGTTGGCGCTGCGGAGGTGCGCCGAACCAGGTCAGCACCCCGCCCGAGCCCTTGAGCCGCGCGCCGAGGACGCTCAGCCGCTCGCCGCCGGACTGGGCGGGCAGCGGCGCGACGGGGTGGCCCGCGACGCTGAAGTCGGCGTCCGCGGCGGCGGCCTCGCCCGTCACGGTGGCCGCGTGCACCACGCACGGGCAGGGTTTCGGCGGCTCGCTGACCGCCAGCTTCTCGCGGAACGCGCCGTCGCCGCCGGTGGTGACGGCGCGGCCGTCCGCGTTGGCGCAGGCGTTGGTGCCGCCGATCATCTTCTGCCCGCAGATGAGCAGCGTCAGCAGGGTGTGCGGCCGCCAGCCGGTGCCGCTGACGGTGATGGAGCCGCCCGTTCCCGCCTCCCGCTTGTCGACGGTGATGCCCGGCCCGTCGGCGGCCCGCGCCGGCGCTCCGCTCGCGAGCCCCGCCGTCGGCAGGGCGAGCGCGAGCGCCAGCAGGAGTACGGCCAAGGCCCTGGGC
>NZ_JBHVHQ010001085.1:0-2511 GCF_042800135.1 Streptomyces sp. NPDC057654
GGGCCGACCGCGCCGCGACGGCGTCGGCCGGCGGCAGGGCCGCCGTTGCCACGATCTCGTCCGCCAGGCGCTGCCAGCCGTCCGGCGTCAGTACGTGAACGTCGCAGCCGTGCTCGCGGGCGGCCCGCTCGGCCACTTCCCTGTTCCGCTGGGAATGCTCCGGCGAGCAATCGTCGATGACCAGCAGCCGGATATCGGCGACGCCCTCCTCCCCGAACGGCGCACTCTCCTGGAACGCCGCCGCCTCCGCCACCACCGAGCGATAGGCGGCCGCAAAAGGGCGGTTGGTGGGAACGTAGACGAGTCGGGTCACAGCTCTGTTCATGACGCACCGCTGTTCTCGGGCAGCAGGCCAAGGGGCGTACGGCCGCGTCCGCGCAGTGCACGCGCCGCCAACTCGAATCGCACGGCGCTTTCGATCCAGGTCAGCTCCAATTCGGCGGATGGGTCGATGACCGGGTCGAAGACGCGTTGCAGCAGCACGACCGGGTCGTCGTGCTTGCGCTCGAAGCGGGCCAGGTTGCGCCGCCATTCGCGGTGCATACGGGCGGTGACGCCATTCCGGTGCTCGTGGTAGACGACGGCGCTGGGGTTGCGCGCGAACCGCGCGCCGGCCCTCTTCAGCCGGTATCCCAGTTCGCTGTCCTCCAGCCCCCAGCCGACGAACGCCTCGTCGAAGCCGCCGAGCGCCGTGAGATGGCTCCGCCGGACCGAAACATTGCAGGTCCACATGTAATGCCAGGCGGTCTCCAGCCCTTCGGGCCCGCAGTCCAGGGCGGCGAAGACCGGCTCGCGCTCGTCGCCGCGTACGACCGGAGGCAGCGCTTCCAGGCTGAACCCGCCCCGCAGCCGCTCCCGGTCGGCCGTCCCCTCCCCCAGTTGGAACCGCGGGCCGAGGACCACGAGGGCGTCGTCCTGCCCGGTGTGCGACGCGACGTGTTCGGCGAGGAACGCCGACCCGACCATTTGGTCCGCGTCGAGCAGGACGACGAGGTCGCCGGTCGCGTGGCGCAGCCCGATGTTGCGGGCGCGTGCCCGACCCGATGCCGGGGTGCGCGGCTCGTGGACGTAGCGGATGACGATGTCCCCGCCGGGCCCACGGCCGGGTACGCCGCCGAACTCGGCGACCATCGTGCCCGTACCGTCCGTGGAGCCGTCGTCCACAACGATCACTTCCGCCGTGTATGCCGTGCCGCGCCCTTCCTGGTGGGCCAGGGAGAGCAGGCACAGTTCCAGCGAATCCCGCGCGTTGTAGGCCGGGATGACGACGCTCACCCGCATCATGGCCCTCACCTGCATCGTCGCATCTCCTTCGAGCTCTTGCGGCCCCTCATACAGCCCCTCATACGGCCCTCATACGGGCTCGACTCCGAGGCCGGCCGCCGTCTGTGTGCGCAGCGCTCCGGCGCACATCGGAACCCCGCGTTCCTCGGCGCCCCCGGCCCCACCCTCGCTCCCACTCCCACTTCCGCTCCAAGGACCCGACAGCGCCGCCAACGCCTCCTGAACGCTCCCGGCGACCGTCAGCCCGGAGAGGACGGAGGGATTGGCCAGCCCGCCCTGGACGACGTGTTCGTCCATGAAGCGCAGCCATGCCTCCCACATGCCTTCGCCCTCGGGGCTCATCAGGACGACGGGGAACCGGCTCAGCCGACCGGTGTCCTGATGGACCAGGACCTCGAAGAGCTCGTCGAAGGTGCCGACGCCGCCGGGGAAGATGAACAGGGCGTCGATGTCGTGCGTCATCAGCAGCTTGCGCAGCGCGAACGTGCCGACGGTGATCGACCGTGCGGAGTCGAGCACCGTCTCGGGCGCCTCCCCCTCGATCTCGATCCGGACCGCCCGGGACAGAACCTCGCCGCTCCCATCGCGCACGGCCTGCATGATGCCCGGCCCGCCGCCCGTCACGGCCGTCCAGTCGCGTGCGGCCAAGGAGGCACCGAGGTCCTGGGCCATCGCGTACGCGGGTTCTCCGCGACGGGTGCGCGCGGAGCCGAAGACCGTGGCGACGCGTTCCCGTGCCAAGGACCGGGAGGTTTGGCTCCACTTATGGGCGCTCTCGACCTCGTCGGCGATTGACCGCAGCGTCGCCGCGAGGCTGCCCCGCGCCTGTTCCGTCATTGTGATCGTGCCGCCTTCCGTCATCGTGCCCCCGCATTCATCGACAGGTCACCGGCTCCGCCCGATACGTCTCCACCCGCTACGCCTCGGCGCGATACGGCTCCACCCGACACGTCTCCGCCCGATACGCCCAGGTCGGCGGCCACCGCCGCGGCGACCTCCGCCGCACCGCCGAACGGGGCGCCCACACTGGGCACTTCGCCCTCCCGGACCGCCCGTCGGGCGAGGAGGCCGTATTCCCGTACGAACTCCGCGTCGACGGCCAGGTCGCGGTTGACCTCCCGCACGGCAGCCGCCTTGACCGCCTCCGCCGCGCGGACGTCGATCGCGCGGTACCGCTCGGCGAGGAACGGCCAGACGGCCTGACCGGAAAGCCGGCTCATGTGTTCG
>NZ_JBHVHQ010001086.1:0-2506 GCF_042800135.1 Streptomyces sp. NPDC057654
GGTCGCGGCCGGCTCCTTTTCGAAAGAGCCTGCCGCGACCGTACCTATTTCACACGCGCGATCCGTCATGCGATCCGTCATGCGATCCGTTATGCGGCCCGTCGTGAGTCCCGGCATGAGATCCATGCGCCTGCGTCACCAGATCGATGGCGACCTCCAGGACAGCCTTGCGCTTCTCCTCGGGGTCGCCCTCGATGTTGTTGAGCGCGAACATTCCGGCGTGCACGCTGAACAGCGCGACCACGCAGCGCGCCTGGTCCACCAGCGGCGCCGTCGGGTCCCTGAGCAGTTCGCTCAAGGCGACCATGCGCCCCTTGAAACGCTCGCCGATGCTCAGTTCCCGCACCGTCGCCTGGTTCTCCTGCACGAAGCGGAAGAGGGGCGCGGCGGCGTGGAGGGAAGTGCTGTAGCGACGCAGGAGCTCCGTCATGGTCTCCAGGGTGTGGGGTTGTCCCTGGGCCCAGGAGATGAGCTCGTCCAGTGGTCGGCCGAGGTCCTCGAAGATGGAGACGAAGATGTCTTCCTTCGTCTTGAAGTGGTAGTAGAGGGCCGCCTTGGTGACGTCCAGCTCCTCGGCGATCTCCCGGAGTGAGGTCTTCTCGTAACCCTGCTCGACGAAGAGTCCGAGAGCGACGTCCTGAATGCGCTGGCGCGTGTCGCCCCGGCGCGAGTGCGGTGTGCCCATGGATGCTCTCCTGCGTTCGTCTGGGTGTGGGGCCCATTGAAACTTACTTGACGCCCGGCTAGTAGACGTCTACCTTACCGAGTGTACCCATCTAGCCGGTCGGCAAGTAAGTTGCTGGTCCGGCCTTCTTGCCGCCCCAGGGGGAGCAAAAAGTATGTCAAGCGCCCGTTCCCGACACGAGGAACCACCAGTGGATTCGCCGGACAGTTCGGTAAAGGCTCGGCAACCGCGCAGTGTGCGCGTCGTCCTCATGGCCCTGATGATCGCCATGCTGCTGGCCATGCTGGACAACATGATCGTGGGCACCGCGATGCCCACCATCGTGGGAGAGCTCGGGGGTCTGAGCCACCTCTCCTGGGTGGTCACCGCCTACACGCTCGCCACCGCCGCCTCCACCCCCATCTGGGGAAAGCTCGGCGACATGTACGGGCGCAAGGGCATCTTCCTCACCTCGATCGTGCTCTTCCTCATCGGTTCGGCGCTGTCGGGCATGTCGCAGTCGATGGATCAGCTGATCGCGTTCCGCGCCGTCCAGGGTCTGGGCGCCGGCGGTCTGATGGTCGGCGTGATGGCGATCATCGGCGACCTGATCCCGCCCCGTGAGCGCGGCAAGTACCAGGGCATGATGGCCGGCGTGATGGCCGTCGCCATGATCGGCGGCCCGCTGGTCGGCGGCACCCTCACCGACCACCTCGGCTGGCGCTGGTCCTTCTACATCAACCTGCCGCTCGGCGCGATCGCCCTGGCCATGGTCACGGCCGTACTCCACCTGCCGAAGAAGCGGGCCGAGGGCCGGATCGACTACGTGGGCGCGGCGCTGCTGACCATCGGCATCACCTCGCTCGTACTGATCACCACCTGGGGCGGCACGCAGTACGCCTGGGGCTCCGGCCGCATCATCGGCCTGGGCGTCCTCGGCGTCGCCGCGCTCATCGCGTTCGCCTTCGTCGAGCGCAAGGTCAGCGCGCCGGTACTGCCGCTGCACATCTTCCGCAACCGCAACTTCTCGCTCGTCACGGTGATCGGCTTCCTGGTCGGCTTCGTGATGTTCGGGTCGATGACCTTCCTGCCGCTCTACCAGCAGTCCGTACAGGGCGCCTCGGCCACCAACTCCGGTCTGCTGCTGCTCCCGATGCTGCTGTCGATGATGACCGTCTCGCTGATCGCGGGCCGCGTCACCACCAACACCGGCAAGTACAAAATGTTCCCGATCATGGGCGGCGCGCTCATCACCATCGGCCTGGTCCTGTTGGCCCAGATGGACACCGAGACCTCCCGCTTCACCTCGGGCGTCTACATGGCGGTGCTCGGCGCCGGCATGGGCTTCCTGATGCAGATGACCATGCTCATCGCACAGAACAGCGTCGAGATGAAGGACATGGGCGTCGGCTCGTCGTCGGCCACCCTCTTCCGTACGATCGGCGGCTCGTTCGGCGTCGCGATCTTCGGCGCGATCTTCACCAACCAGGTGAAGGACACGATGGTGGCGCGCCTCGGGGACAAGGGCGGCGCGTTCGTCTCCAGCGGGGCGCAGATGGACCCGAAGGCGCTTCCCAAGCTGCCGGCCATGGTCCGGGACGCGTACGAGCACGCCGTCTCCAGCGGTACGCACAACGTCTTCCTGTGGGGCGCGGGCATCAGCATCATCGGCTTCATCTGCGCCTGGTTCATAAAGGAGATCCCGCTCCGCGGCGCCGAGCCGAAGACGGAGACGGATTCCGCCTCCACGGACGCCGCAGCCTCCCCGGCCGAGCAGAAGGCGGCCAGCAGCGCCTGACGCGTCGGCGCACCGGACCACCACCGCCCGCCGCACCTGTTTCC
>NZ_JBHVHQ010001087.1:0-2505 GCF_042800135.1 Streptomyces sp. NPDC057654
GCGACTGCCTCTTGGCGTTGCCAGAAGGCGATTCCCGCGGCGATGAGGGCGAGGACGAGCAGTCCGGCCAGGGCGGTGTTGATGCGTCGGGTCCGGCGCAGTGCGGACTGCTGGTGTTGCCGGCTGGCGGTGAGGTAGGCGGTGATCTCGTGTGGCAGTGAGCGCAGGCGGGCCCAGTCCCTGCCTTCTGCCAGGGCGGTTCCGTCCAGGAGGTCGCCGGGCAGGCCGCTTGCCGCGTGGCGTGTCTGCTGTTCGGTGGTGCGGTGCAGCCAGACCTGGAAGCGGTGGTCCTGGGCCACCCAGTCGCGCAGGGTGCCCCAGTCGCGGATGAGGGCGTCGTGGATGAGTTCCGCGGTCGGTACGCCCGTGGTGGTGCCGGGCTGTGTCACCGTGCGGGTGGTGATGATGCGGTAGCGGGTCAGGGCCGCGAGTACGTCCGTGAAGACCGTGCCGGGCGCCGGGGCGGCGGTGGTGGGTCCGGTGGTGAGGGCGCGCAGGCGGGTGAGGGGGATCTGCTGGCGTGTGGCGGGGATGGCGTGGGCTTCGTCGGCGGGCCGGACCAGGGCGGTGAGGAGGCGCTGGGCGGTCGGGCGGTGTGCGGCGGGCAGGTGGCTGACGGCTTGGTCGCACCAGGTGGCCAGGCTGCCGGTGACTTCGCCGGTCTGCTGGTAGGCGCGGTGGGTGAGGCGGCCGTTCTCGCGGCGTTCCCAGAGCTGGCTCAGGGCCAGTTCCAGGGGCGGCAGGAGGGTGACCGGGGCGCGGCGGGCGGGGTCGGTGGCGCGGATGTCGGTGATGATCCGCTCCGTCAGTCCGTCCTCGACGTCCAGGCCGACTGCCTGGGCGGGGCGGGTGATCATGGCGCGGAGCTCGGAGTCGCTGAGGGTGGCGGGCACGTTGAGGGGGGCGGATGCGGTGGCCTCCAGCAGGCCGGGGGCCAGGGCTGCGAGCTGGGGGTAGAAGTCGTCCCGCATGATCAGGACGACACCGGCCTCGGCCGGTGAACCGGCCAGTGCGAGCAGCGCGTCCACAGCGGCCGCACGGCGGTCGGATGCTTTGCCGTGCGATGGCCGGCCGTCGGCGGGCTGCTGGTCTGAGCGTGCCGGCGGTGTGAGGAGTTCTTCGAACTGGTCGATCACCAGGAGCAGACGGTCGTGGCCCGGTGCACCGGCCAGGCGGCGGCGCACCGCGGGCAGGAGTCCCCCGGATGCGGCGGCGGGCAGGCCCGCGTGTTCCAGCTCGGCGAGCAGGTCGCCTCCGGGGCGGGCGAGCACGGGCAGCCAGCGGTCGCTGCCCGGCACCCGCCCCTCGGCGAGGGCGGGAAGGACACCGGCCTGGATGAGGGAGGACTTTCCTCCGCCGGAGGGGCCCAGCAGCAACAGTGCCCGGCGTTGTTGGCCGAGCGCCTCCAGCACGCTGTCCACGACGCTGTCGCGGCCGTGGAACCACTGGGTGTGTTCCGCGGTGAACGGCTCCAGCCCCCGGTAGGGGCAGACCTGATGCTCAGCGAGGTCGGGCCGGATTTGGCGCAGGACCTCGGCGGGGGTGCAGTAGGCGATGCCCAGCCCCTTGAGGTGGGCGTCGGGGGAGGTGATCGCGGTGACCATGCCGATCACCAGCCCGGTCACCCCGTCCACGACCGGGCCGCCGCTGAAGCCGGTCGTCAGGTCGTTGGCCTCGGACAGCTGCAGCAGCGCACCCGCGCCGGTGCTGTCGGGCAGCACGTCACCGGCCGTGCCGTAGCCGAAGTGGCCACCGGGCGGCGCCTGGGCGGGAAACCCGAACGAGGACACCCGGTGCCCCCGGCACCCCGCACCCGCCCCCAGCGCCAGCGCCCCCGCACCCGCCGGAACACGCTCCAGCTCCACGAAGGCGACATCCTCGGCCTCCGGCGCCCGCCACCGTTCCGCCGGCAGACCGCCCCACACCCGCGGCGCCCCCGGCAGGTGCGCGAAGGCGAGTTCCACCCGGCCACCGGGCACCCCTCCCGCCGCGCGCACCACATGCGCACAGGTGACCACGGCCCCCTCACCGACCACAAACCCCGCGCCCGCCACCGCCCCGTCCGCCGCCAGGACCTGCACCACCGAACCCGGCACGGAACCGCTCTCCCCGCACCCCTCGCCGGGCGCCGCGGGAGGAGAACCAGCTCCGGACAGGCCGTCCGTGGGGTGGCCTAACGGCGGGTCGGCCCCGGCGTTCACGCCCCGGCGCCTGTCGTGGCCGTGGCGGCGGGCTCGTGCTTCTTCCAGAGCAGCCGGACCTTCAGATGCACGGCCGCATCGCTCTTGATGATGACGGCGCCGGCCTGGGAGGAGAGATCGACTCCGAACTCCACCTCCGCCTCGTGCGGCCCGGCCTCCTTGAGCTGCTCCAGCACCGCCCGCGCCATGTCCCGAACCGGAACCAGAGCGGCCTGCAACGTCTGCGGCAGGTCACGGATGGCCTCCCCGGCCCGCCCCGCCTTCACCGGCCCGTCGAGCTCCGGCCCCGCCTCGAACAGCATCG
>NZ_JBHVHQ010001088.1:0-2505 GCF_042800135.1 Streptomyces sp. NPDC057654
GCTCGGCGACCTGAACGGCCGTCAGCGAGCCCTTGAACTTGTCCGCGGCGATCAGCACGCGCGTCGGCTCTGTAGTGGAAACGTCCGCCACCTTGCTCCCCTTGCTTTTCGGCCCGGCTCTCGCACAGGCGCTCGCGCCGCAGCGACCCTACCCGCCATGGTCCGGCGTTGCCCA
This sequence comes from Streptomyces sp. NPDC057654, assembly GCF_042800135.1. NCBI lineage: Bacteria > Bacillati > Actinomycetota > Actinomycetes > Kitasatosporales > Streptomycetaceae > Streptomyces > Streptomyces sp. NPDC057654. The sequence goes on from NZ_JBHVHQ010001088.1 coordinate 176, forward strand.
TGGGCCCCGGCGGCGCGCCAGCCCCGGAAATACCGCACAATCCGGCCATAGTGGGGCGACATGAGCACCGACACCCCGCAGCCGACCGACCCGGCCGCTCCACCTGGGGCCCCGCCCGGAACTCCGCCCGGAGCCTCGACCGGAACCCCGACCGGTCCGCCACCCGGGCCTCCGCACGACCAGCGGCCGGACCTGGCGGTCGTCTCCATCGGCGCCGCCGCGGTGCTCGGGGTGGTCGCCTGGGCGGCGTTCGGCAAGCACTCCTTCGACCGCGCCTCCTCGGCCGCCCTGGGCTGGGTGCTGTCGAACTTCGCGTGGCTGTTCGTGATCGCGGCCGACGTCTTCCTCGTGATGGCCGTGCTGATCTCGCTGAGCCGGTTCGGCCGGATCCGGCTGGGCCGGGACGAGGACCGGCCGGAGTTCGGCAACCTCGCCTGGATCGCGATGATGTTCAGCGCGGGCATGGGCATCGGCCTGATGTTCTACGGGGTCGGCGAGCCCCTCCAGCACTTCGCCGCCCCGCCGCCCGGCAGCGGGGTCTCCGCGGGTACGGGCGCGTCGGCCCGTACGGCGCTGGAGTACTCGTTCTTCCACTGGACCCTGCACCCCTGGGCGATCTACGGCATGGCCGGGCTCGCCCTCGCCTACGCCGGTTTCCGCAAGGGCCGCGGCAACCGGGTCAGCGCCGCGTTCGTACCGCTGCTCGGCGAGCGGCGCGCGGCCGGCTGGCCGGGCCGCGTCATCGACCTCCTCGCCATCTTCGCCACCGTCTTCGGCACCGCGACCAGCCTCGGCCTCGGCGCGCTCCAGGTGTCGAAGGGCCTGAACATCACCACCGGCGTCGAGGACTCCAAGACCCTCGAACTCATCATCATCGGCTCGCTGTCGGCGGCCTTCGTGCTCTCCGCCTTCTCCGGCCTGCACAAGGGCGTCAAGTGGCTCTCCACCATCAACATCGTGCTCGCCGCGTGTCTGATGCTCTTCGTCTTCGTGCTCGGCCCCACTGTCTTCATCCTCAACACCGTCCCGGCGAGCGCCGGCGGCTATCTGCACGACCTGCTGACGATGGCGACGCGCACCGGCGCGTTCACCGACCCCGAGTGGCTCGGCACCTGGACGATCTTCTACTGGGCCTGGTGGCTGTCCTGGGCCCCGTTCGTCGGCACCTTCATCGCCCGCATCTCCCACGGCCGTACGATCCGCGAGTTCCTGGTCGGGGTGCTGCTGGTGCCCAGCGGGGCGACGGTGATCTGGTTCTGTGTGATGGGCGGCAGCGCGGTGCGCCTGGACATGACGGGCGCGGCCGATCTGACCGGGACCATCAAGGACGGCGCGGAGGCGTCGATGTTCGGGCTGCTGGAGGCGCTGCCCATCGGCACGGTCACCTCGTGGATCGCGATGGCGCTGGTCATGACGTACTTCATCACCAGCGCCGACTCCGCCTCGCTGGTCATGGGCTCGCTCACCAGCCGCGGCGCGCTGCATCCGCGCACCTGGCTGGTGGTCGGCTGGGGCGTGCTGATGGCGGCGGTGGCGGCCGTACTGCTGGTGGCGGGCGGCCTGAACTCGCTCCAGTCGGCGACGATCCTGGTAGCCCTGCCGTTCGTGCTGGTGATGCTCGCGCTGTGCTGGTCGCTCATCAAGGAGCTCCGCGACGATCCGGGCGCGGGCCCGGCCCGCCACCACGCGCTGCACGGGATGCGTGACGCGGTACGGGCCATGGTCGGCGACGTGGTGTCCGAGCAGGGGCCGGTGCGGCACGCGCGGCTGCGCCGGGTGGTGGAGAGCGCGCGGGACCGCGAGGACGGCACGGGGAGCCCGCCGGGGACGTAGGAGACCCTGACCGCGGCGGCGGTCGCCGTCACCCCGGTGGCACAGGCCCCGGCCGCCGCCGCGGTCGCCGTCACCCCGGCCCCGTACGCCGGGTGAGCCGCAGCGCGAGGCGGCGCGGCCGGTAGAAGGCGGCGAGCGGTACGGGCCGCAGGTCGGCGCCCGGTTCGGCGCGGACGTCCCAGCTGCTGACGAGCGTGGCGAGGGCGAGCACGCACTCGGTCACGCCGTAGGCGTCGCCGACGCACTTGCGCGCCCCCGAGCCGAAGCCGACGAACGCGCCGCGGGGCAGGGCGGCGGCGCGGGCCGCCAGCCACCGGTCGGGGTCGAATTCCTGGGCGTCCTGGTGGACGCCGGGGTGGCGGTGGATCGAGGCGGGGCTGATGACCACGGTGGTGCCCGGCGCCAGCGAGCGGCCGGCCAGCTTCGTCTCGGCGGTGGCCACGCGGGTGAACAGCCACCCCGGCGGGTACAGCCGGACCGTCTCGTCGATCACGCGC
>NZ_JBHVHQ010001089.1:0-1836 GCF_042800135.1 Streptomyces sp. NPDC057654
GTGCCACCTTCCCCCACAGAAGGCGGCACGGGGCCGTTCATGGCGGCGCCGGAGATTTGGTGGAGCGGCGGTTGAGCGGCGGATCGGCGCGGTGCGGACGCGGGCGGACGCGCGTCGCCGGCCGCCTGCCGGATCGCTGTGAGCAGCTTCTCATCCCCGGCCGGGCGCCCGTGCGGCACCTCCCTGTTCCGTCGCCGCCGAAGTCGGCCCGGAACCCCGGCCTTTGCGTACGTACCCGCCCATACGCGCGTACGGCCCCCGGCGCCAGGAGCGCTGAGGGCCGTACGCGGAGCGGAGCGGTCTCACCATGCGGTCGGACGGCCGGTCGGACGACCGGTCGGATGGCCGGTCAGACGGTCGCGGGCTCCGGCTGCTTCGACTGCTCCGGAGCCGGGGCCGGGGCCTGTGCCGGGACCTCGTCATCCAGCGGGGAGGAGCCCGCCGCGTCGTACACCGCGCGGTCCAGGACCTTCTCCCGCGCCGAGACGACGATCGGGACGACGACCTGGCCTGCGACGTTGGTCGCGGTGCGCATCATGTCGAGGATCGGGTCGATCGCCAGCAGCAGGCCGACGCCCGCCAGCGGCAGGCCCAGCGTGGAGAGGGTCAGCGTCAGCATCACGGTCGCGCCGGTCAGACCGGCCGTGGCGGCCGAGCCGATGACGGAGACGAAGGCGATCAGCAGGTAGTCGCCGACGCCGAGGTGCATGTGGAAGATCTCGGCGACGAAGATCGCGGCGATGGCCGGGTAGATCGAGGCGCAGCCGTCCATCTTGGTCGTGGAGCCGAAGGGCACCGCGAAGGACGCGTACTCCTTCGGGACGCCGAGCCGCTCGGTGACCTTCTGCGTCAGCGGCATCGTGCCGACCGAGGAGCGGGAGACGAAGGCCAGCTGGATGGCGGGCCAGGCGCCCCGGAAGAACTGGACCGGGTTGACCTTGGCGACCAGGCCGAGCAGCAGCGGGTAGACGCCGAAGAGGACGAGGGCGCAGCCGACGTAGATGTCGACGGTGAACGTCGCGTACTGGCCGAGCAGGTCCCAGCCGTACTGGTAGATGGCCTTGCCGATGAGGCCGACGGTGCCGAGCGGGGCGAGCCGGATGACCCACCACAGGGCCTTCTGGAGGAGTTCCAGGACCGAGCGGCTGAGGGTGAGGATCGGCTCGGCCTTGTCGCCGAGCTTGAGGGCGGCGATGCCCGCGACGGCGGCCATGAAGACGATCTGCATGACCTGGAGCTCGGTGAACGGCGTGACGACGTCCTTCGGGATGATCCCGGTGAGGAAGTCCAGCCAGGAGCCCGAGTGCTGGGGCTGGGCGCCGTCGGCGGCGGTCAGGCCGGTGCCGGAGCCGGGGCTGGTGAGCAGGCCGATGGCGAGGCCGATGACGACCGCGATCAGCGAGGTCACCATGAACCAGATCAGGGTACGGGTGGCGAGGCGGGCGGCGTTGTTCACGTTCCGCAGGTTGGTGATGGACACCAGGATCGCGAAGAAGACGAGCGGGGCGACGGCCAGCTTCAGCAGCTGGATGAAGATGCCGCCGATCTTGTCCAGGGTCGTCTGGAGCCAGGTGATGTCGCCGCTCTTCGCGGCCCAGCCGAGGAGGGCGCCGAGGACCAGGCCCAGCAGGATCTGGGCCCAGAACGGCACCTTGGGTATGCGCCGGCTCGACGATGACGTGTTCGTTGACGATGACAACGGAATCTCCGGGGACAGACGGGTGTCAGAGAAAGGGCGTGAATGCGCCAGGAGGTCCGTACGGGATCTCCGGCCGCTGCGGCGATGTCGGGCGGGGCCCGGTCAGCGGCGGCGACAGGCCGCGGACATGCGGCGGC
>NZ_JBHVHQ010001089.1:1846-2501 GCF_042800135.1 Streptomyces sp. NPDC057654
ACGAGGCTCATGGGGGATCGGTGCGCAGCTGCTGTCTTCATGACAAGTACGTTAACACTCGAACTTTGAGGTTCCCAAAGAATATCTTTGGTATCTCGCGTTACGGACGCACTCAGTCGCGGACAAGAGGGTCGTCGAAGGCCATCAGGGGGCGAAAACGACAGCGCCCCGCAGGGGAGCGGCTGCTCCCCCGCGGGGCGTGCGTGGTGTGTGGGCGGCGGCTACATGACGTGGTCCTCTTGCGCGGCGTTGGCCGCCAGCGCTTCCTTGGCACGGTCCACGCGGCCGACGATCTGCTCGGACATGGCGTCACGCTGCTTGCGGAGCAGCACATAGCTCAGCGGCGCGGAGATGATGAGCGCGACCAGCACCATCCAGACCAGGTTGGAGCCGCGTACCGCGAGCGGAATGACGTGCACGGAGCAGAGGGCCCAGACCACCGCGAAGCAGACGATGAGGAGGCCGATTCGCATACCGGTGTAGCGGAGCGAGGCGAACTTCTGGCTACTCACGGAGAGACCTTCTTCTCAACGACATCCGAAAGGGGCACCCTCCAGTCAAGCACGCCCCCGATTCGGCCGGGGAAGGGGGCGTCACATCGGGATGCGATCGCTGGTCGGAGACGTCGGGGACCGGAAGGGAACCGGAAGGGAAC
>NZ_JBHVHQ010001090.1:0-2498 GCF_042800135.1 Streptomyces sp. NPDC057654
ACCCCATGCTGCTCGCCGAGCTGCCACCGGCCGCCGACGGCCGCCCCCGCCGGCTCGTCGGCCTCCCCGGAAACCCGCTCGCCGCCGTGGCCGGCACGGCGACCCTGGCCGTACCGCTGCTGCGCCGCCTCGGCGGACACACCGACGCGGAGCCGAAGAGGATGACCGCGGCCGCCGCGCTGCCCGGCCACCCCCGCGACACCCGGCTGCTGCCGGTGCGCCGCGTGGGGCACGAGGTGCTGCCGCTGCCGTTCGACGGCCCGGCGATGCTGCGCGGGCTGGCGCTCGCCGACGGCCTCGCGGCGGTCCCGCCCGGCGGCGCGGACGCGGGCGCCGAGGTGGAGATCCTGGACGTGCCCGGACGGTGAACGCGGGACCGGTGCGGACGTATCGGTCCGTACGGCTCAGGCCGCCGGTTCGACGGTGACCGCGACGTGCTTCATGATCGGCTGATCGCTCTGGGAGCTGTGGTCGACGAGCGCGCACAGTACGTTCATCTCGGGCATATAGCCGGCCGCGCAGCCGCGCGGGATGTCGTAAGGGACGGCGAGATAGCCGTGGAGATGCCGTTGGCTGCCGTCCCGCGCCGTGCTCGTGATGTCCACGGGGCCGAGGTCGCCGATGCCGCGGTCGCGCATGTCGGCGCGGTTCATGAAGACCAGCGTGCGCAGGTTCTTGATGCCGCGGTAGCGGTCGTCGTCGGAGTAGATCGTGGTGTTCCACTGGTCGTGGGAGCGCATCGTGCCGAGCGCCAGGGTGCCGGGGGCGGGCACGACGTCCGGGAGCGCGGCCGTGGAGAACTCGGCGCGGCCGGACGGGGTGAGGAAGACCAGTTCGCGGGCGGGCTGCTTGATGCGGAAGCCGAGGGGCAGGCGCACACGCCGGTTGAAGTCCTCGAAGCCGGGTAGGACGCGGGCCATGGTGTCGCGGATACGGTCGTAGTCCTCCACGTACCACTCCCAGCGCGTGGCGCTGCCGGGCAGCGCGGCGCGGGCGATGCCGGCGATGACGGCCGGCTCGGACAGCAGGTGCGGCGAGGCGGGCCGCTTCATGCCGACCGACAGGTGCACCATGCTCATCGAGTCCTCGACGGACGTGCTCTGGACGCCCTCGCGCTGATGGTCCTTCTCCGTGCGGCCGAGGCACGGCAGGATGACGGCCCGGCGGCCGTGGACGAGATGGCTGCGGTTCAGCTTGGTGCTCACCTGCACGGTGAGGTCGCAGTTGCGCAGCGCGGCGTACGTGGCCTCGGTGTCGGGCGCGGCGAGAGCGAAGTTGCCGCCCATACCGACGAACACCTTCACCGCGCCGCCGCGCATCGCCTCGATGGTGCCGACGGTGTCCAGACCGTGCTCGCGGGGCGGTTCGATGCCGCAGACCTCGGCGAGCCGGTCGAGGAAGGCGGCGGTGGGGCGGTGGTCGATGCCGCAGGTGCGATTGCCCTGCACATTGCTGTGGCCGCGTACGGGGGACGGGCCCGCGCCCTCGCGCCCCAGATTGCCGCGGAGCAGCAGCAGGTTGACGATCTCCCGGACGGTGTCGACGCCGTGCTCGTGCTGGCTCACCCCCAGGCACCAGCTGATGATGGAGCGGTCGGCCTCGCCGTACACACGCGCCGCCTTGAGAACGGCGTCGCGGGTCAGCCCCGACTGGGTCTCGATCTCCTCCCACGGCGTGGCCTCGCACAGCGCGCGGTACTCCTCGAAGCCGGTGGTGTGCCGGTCGATGAACTCCCGGTCCAGGGCCTTCGGGTCGGTCGCGGACTGCTCCAGGACCGCCTTGGCCATGCCGCGCAGCAGGGCCATGTCGCCGCCGATGCGCACCTGGAGGTTGAGGGAGCTGGTGGGGGTCGACTTGAAGAGGGCCATGTCCGTGAAGTCGTGCGGCACGATGGTGCGGGTGGCCGCCGCCTCGACGAGCGGATTGATGTGGACGATCCTGGCCCCGCGGCTGTAGGCCTCGGCGAGCGCGGTGAGCATCCGGGGCGCGTTGGACGCGGCGTTGACGCCCACGATGAACAGCGCGTCGGCGCTCTCCCAGTCCGCCAGGTCGACGGTCCCCTTGCCGGTCCCCAACGACGCCTGGAGGGCCCGGCCGCTGGCCTCGTGGCACATGTTGGAGCAGTCCGGCAGGTTGTTCGTACCCAGCTCGCGGGCCATCAACTGGTAGAGGAACGTGGCCTCGTTGCCGAGCCGCCCCGAGGTGTAGAACGACGCCTCATCCGGGCTGTCGAGGCCGCGCAGCGCGCCGCCGATCAGGGTGAACGCGTCCTTCCAGCCGATCGGGACGTAGTGGTCCGTATCGGCGTCGTAGACCATCGGCTCGGTCAGCCGGCCCTGGTTCTCCAGGTCGTGGTCGCTCCAGCCGGACAGCTCGGTCACCGAGTGCGCGGCGAAGAACTCGCGCCCGACCCGCTTACGGGTCATCTCCCAGGTGACGTGCTTGATCCCGTTCTCGCAGATGTCGAGGCGCAGGCCCTTGGTGTCGTCCGGCCACGC
>NZ_JBHVHQ010001091.1:0-2494 GCF_042800135.1 Streptomyces sp. NPDC057654
GCTCCACGCGGCGCGTCTCGGTACGCTCCGGCGGCGCGCGCGGCGCGTGCCGCGCGGCTCCGCCGGGCATTCAACTGACCGATCCGATCGGTTGAACACTCACTCTTCGTACGGGCCGCCCCCGGGCGGTGCCCACCGTACGCGCGGCGCGGTTCAGCTCGCCAGCACGGCCTTCATCACCGATCCGTCCGCGACCGCCGACAGCGCCGCGGCGTGCTCCTCCAGCGGATAGGAGGTGACCAGGGACCGCAGGTCGAAGCGTGCGGTGAGGGCCGGCAGCAGCTTCACGTACTCGACGAGGTGCGCGCCGGTGAACGCCCAGGAGCCGATGACGTCGAGCTGCCGGTGCACGATCTGATGCGGGTTGATCAGGGTGTCCCCCGCGTCCGTGTACTGGCCGATGACGAGGTACGAGCCGCCCCTGCGCGCCAGGCGCAGCCCCTGGCCGACGGCGGCGGGCACGCCCGCGCACTCGATGACGAGGTCCGCGCCGTCCCCTCCGGCCGCCTCGCGCACCTGGGACAGCACCTGTTCGGGGTCGGCCGCGCCCGCGATGTCGAGATGGACGTCGCCGATGCCCGCGTCGGCCGCCGCCCGGAGCCGGCCGGCCGGGCCGCCGACGATGACGACCTTCGCCGCGCCGGACAGCTGGGCGAGCGCCGCGGCGGCCAGGCCCACGGGGCCGCTGCCCTGGACGACGACGACCTCGCCGACCCGCACGGGGCGCCGCTCGTACAGGGCGTGCACGACGGTGGGGCCAGCGCAGGCCAGCGACATCGCGGCGAGCGGGTCCACTCCGGCGGCGGGCCTGACGACCGTGGTGCCCTCCTGGAGCACGATGTGGTCGGCCCAGGCCCCGGAGAGGGCCGGACCCTGCTCGACGGAGCGGTTGACCCCGTACGTACGGCGGTTCTCGCAGAGGGTGGGCTCGCGGTGCAGCCGGCAGGGCACGCACTCGCCGCAGGCGATCGAGGACGCCCACATCACGGTGTCTCCGGGGCGCAGTTCGGCGCCCGTGGCGTCCCGCGCCGTGCCCGCGCCCAGCTCCCGTACGACGCCGATGCCCTCATGGCCGAGGACGAGCGGGGTGGGGATGGCCAGGTGGCCCTGCTGGAGGTGGAGGTCGGTGCCGCAGATCCCGCCGTACGTGCACGCGACGACCATGCCGCCGTCGGGGGCTTCCGGGATGTCGAACGTGCGCAGGGCCAGGGGCCGGCCGAAGCTCTCCAGGACGACCGCGCGGCCGGTGCGGGCGCTCATGCCGCCACCGTCGCGAGGCCGTCGAGGAAGGGCGTCTCGCGGGTGCGCAGCGGCTCGGTGTCCCGGCACACCACGTAGTCGGGGCGCGGCTCGCCGGTCCAACTCGGCTGGTTCGCCACGTCGTTGTAGGTGGTGATGAGGAGCCGGCGGGGGAAGGGGGACATGTTGGGGGCGGAGCCGTGCACGATCTCCGGCGAGAAGAAGACGAGCGTTCCCGCGGGCCCCTTGGGGCTGACCATGCCGCGCTCGGCGACGAGTGCGGCCAGCTGCTCCTTGGTGAGGGCGATGTCGTCGGGGTCGAGGTGCTGGTCGGACCGGACGGCGGTGTCGCGGCTGTCGCGGACGAGGCCGGAGCGGTGTGAGCCGGGCAGGTAGATGACCGGGCCGTTGAACTCGTCGACGTCGTCGAGGAATATCCCGATGTTGACCTGGCGGGGCGCGGGCAGATTGTCGGCGACGCGCCAGGCGACGTAGTCCTGGTGCCAGGACCATTTCTCGCCGCCGAACGCGGGCTTGGCGTTTATCTTGAACTGGTAGATGTAGACCTGCTCCGTGAGCAGCTGCTTGACCGGCGCGAGGAGGCGGGGGTCGCGGACGAGCGAGGCGAACTCCGGCTGGCGGTGGTGGGAGGCGTAGACGGCGCGTACGTCGTCGCCGTTGTCCTCGGCGATCCGCTGGGGTCCCGGTATCTCGCAGTCGCGGGTGAAGGCGGCGCGCAGGCGCTCGATCTCGCCGCGGTCCAGCGCGGATTCGACGGTGAGGAATCCGTCCTCGTGGTAGCGGTCGACTTGTTCCTGGTTCAGGCGCATTCTTTCTTCTCCAGATGTCCGGTCCAGATGTCCAAGGGGAAGCCGCCGGCGGGCCGGGCGGGTTATACGGCCGGTGCGTCGCCGCGCAGCAGGCCGGAGCCGGCGGGTACGTCCGCGGGGTCGCTGCCGAGGTGTGTGGCCTTGTTCTCGGCGTCCACGAAGACCACGCGGGGCTCCATTTTCCGGGCCTCTTCGTCCGTCACCCCCGCGTAGGCGATGATGATGACGAGGTCGCCGGGGCTGATAAGCCGGGCGGCGGCTCCGTTGATGCCGATGATCCCGGAATTCCGCGGCCCTTCGATGACATAGGTGGAGAGCCGGGCGCCATTGTCGATGTCGACGATGTCCACTTTTTCGCCGGGCAGCAGATCGGCGGCTTCCATCAGGTCGGCGCTTATGGTGAGCGAGCCGACGTAGTGCAGGTC
>NZ_JBHVHQ010001092.1:0-2491 GCF_042800135.1 Streptomyces sp. NPDC057654
CTCCAGGCCGTCAGCCGCAACGTCCTCGCCTCGCCCGACACCCTCGCCGTCAACGCCGGCTCCTACTTCTCGCTCGGCCTGGTCGCCGCGACCGGCGTCTCGCTGCCGGTGTTCGCGTCCTCCGGCGTCGCCTTCGTCGGCGGTCTGGCCGCCGCCGCCCTCGTCCTCGGACTGTCCGGCCTGGGCACCGGGACCGTACGGCTGGTGCTCGCGGGCAGTGCCCTGACCCTCGGCCTCGCCTCCGTCACGGGCGGGCTGCTGCTGCTCTTCCCCGTGCGGACGGAGGGGCTGTACGCGTGGAACCAGGGCAGCATCGCGCAGAACGGCTTCGGCAGCGTGCTGTGGATGGTGCCGCTCGCCGTCGCCGCCCTGGCCGGGCTGCTGCTGATCGCCCGCCGGGTCGACGCCCTCGCGCTCGGCGACGACGCGGCGCGGGGCCTCGGCGTGCCCGTACGGGCCACCCGCGTGACCACCGTCGTGCTGTCCGCGCTGCTCTCCGCCGCCGCCGTCACCCTCGCCGGGCCGATCGGCTTCGTCGGCCTGTGCGCCCCGGCCGTCATACGCCTGCTGGCCCGCCGCTACCGCGGTTTCACGCGGGTGCGTACGAGCGTGACGCTGTCCGCCCTGGCCGGCGCGGCCCTCGTGCTCGGCTCGGACGTCGCGCTGCGCGCCATGGTGTCGGCGGACACGTCGGTCGCCGTGCCGACCGGCGTGGTGACGAGCCTGGTCGGCGCCGTCTTCCTGGTGGTGCTGGCGACCAGGGGCCGGGACACCGGCGCCGCCGCGCCGCCCGACCGGCTGCGCATCCGCAGCCGTACGGTCTTCCTGACCGTGACCGCGGTGCTGGTGGCGGCGCTGGTCGCGCTGGCCGTCGGCTCCGTACTGCTCGGCGACTCCAAACTCCTCCTCGGCGACGTCGTCAACTGGACGCAGGGCCGGGCCGGGCGGGCCGTCTCCTTCGTCCTGGAGACGCGGGTGCCGCGGGTCCTCGCCGCCGTCCTCGCGGGCGCGGCCCTCGCCCTCGCGGGCACCCTCGTCCAGGCCGTGACCCGCAACCCGCTCGCCGAACCGGGCGTCCTGGGCGTCTCCGGCGGCGCGGCGCTGGGCGCGGTGATCCTGGTGACGACCGTGCCGCAGGCCGGTCCGGCGGGGCTCTCCGGCGCGGCCTTCGCGGGCGCCGCCATCGCCTCGGCGCTCGTCTTCGGGCTGTCCGCGCGCGGCGGCTTCCGGCAGAACCGCCTGGTCCTGGTCGGCATGGGCGTCTCCACCGCCACCGCCGCCCTGATCAGCCTGTTCATCGTCCTCACCGACCCGTTCAACGCCACCAAGGCGCTGACCTGGCTGTCCGGTTCGACGTACGGGCGCACGATGCCCGATCTGCTGCCGCTCGCGATCGTCCTGGCGGCGGCCGTCGCCGTGGCGGTCGTACGGCGCACCGAACTCGACCTCGTCTCGCTCGACGAGGACACCCCCAAGCTGCTGGGTCTGGGGCTGTCCCGGTCGCGCCTCGGGTTCCTGACGCTGGCCGTGCTGCTGAGCGCGGCGGCCGTCGCGTGCGCCGGGACCATCGCCTTCGTCGGGCTGGTCGCCCCGCACGCCGCGCGCGCCCTGGTGGGGCGTCGGCACGTACGGGTGGTGCCGGTGGCGGCGCTGCTGGGCGCGGTGCTGGTGGGGCTGGCGGACATGCTGGGGCGGACGGTGATCGCTCCGGCGCAGCTCGGCGCGGGGCTGCTCACGGCGGTCATCGGGACGCCGTATTTCCTCTGGCTGCTGGTGCGGACTCGGACGGCGGGGCGATGATGCCGGGCCGGACGGCGGGGCGATAGGGGCGGGGCGATAGGGGCTGGGCGCTGGGCCGGATGCCGGATGCCGGATGGGTGCCGTTGACAGGCATCCGGTGCCACGGGAGCCTGTTCGGGTATCGATTCATTCCGTCATTCCGTCATTCCGTCATTTCGATATCGGAAGGCTTGTCATGAGCCCCATGAATCGCGAATTCCCTTCCATCAGCGTTCCCCGCTCCCCCAACGCGTCGTCCGAACGGACGATGGAGGGTGTTTTCACCAAGCTGTACGACAACGACACCTGGAATCTCTACCTCGCGGGCGAGCCCGGCGACGGGCAGGGCGGAGACGGGCAGGGCGGAGGCGAGCAGGGCGGAGACGGGCAGGGCCGCGACGGCGGCGACGGGGACACGTCGCGTTCGGGCAACGGATCGAACCTGACGCAGACCGCCACGCTCCGCTCCGAGCTCCCCGGCCTGCTCGCGCGGCTCGGCGTCCGTACGCTGCTCGACATCCCGTGCGGGGACTTCTACTGGATGTCCCGGCTGGACCTCGGGACCGACACCCATATCAGCTATATCGGCGCCGACCGCGTCCCCGCGGTCGGCGACCGGAACACCCCCGCATTCGCGCGGCCGGGCCCGGCATTCCGCCTCCGCCACCTCACGCCGAGTTCCCCTCCGCCGGGCGCTATGGTCGTCTCCCCG
>NZ_JBHVHQ010001093.1:0-2489 GCF_042800135.1 Streptomyces sp. NPDC057654
GCTCCGGGACCGTGCCCGCGGGTTCTTCGGCGCGAAGACCCGGGAGCGGATGGCCGAACGCGAGCGCGCGCACCGGATCGACGTCGACCTGACCGAAGACGAGACCGCGAGCCTGGATCGGCGCGAGCAACTGCTCAAGCTCCGGGCGGAGACGCTACTGGCCGGCGAGAAGTACATGGCCTCGCTGCGGGACTCGAAGCTGCTGGTGCCCGGCTTCAACGACGAGGAGCGGACGCAGGAGCTCGGCGCCATGCACCAGGTCTACATGCAGATGATGATGCAGTCGTGTCTCAAGCCGCTCTCGCGAGGGGTGAGTGCCAACTCGGTCGTCCAGGCCGTCGGCATGATGATGACGATGCGGATGATCGCCCCGGACTTCAGGGAGGAGATGGACAGCTACTTCCAGCCCCTCAAGGCCAAGATCCAGCAGCGCATAGACACCAGGGCCCGCGGCATGATCACCTCCGCCGAGAGCGGCATTGCGCACCGGCAGAGGATCTTCAAGGATGTGCCGGGCGAGGCCCGGCGCGAGCGCCTCATCGGCAGCACCAATCCGCGTGATCATCTGACGAAGAGGTGGCGCAAGCGCTTCGACGCCATGCAGCGTCGCGAACGCGGTCACCGGGAGATGTTCACTCCGGATTCGGCGGCCATGACCGAGGTCGCACTCATGGAGAACGCCTTCTGGAAGATGCGTGAGCCGGGCGCGGATGCCGGCCTGATCCGCGACAGCTACCGGGCGATGCGCAAGCGGCTGCACGATCAGATGGAAGAAGACGGCCTGGAGCGCCAGGAGGTCGTCCAGCGCGCGCGGATGCTCATCGGTCAGCGGATGGAATACGAGCCCGAGCTGCGCACGATGTTCAACGGCTTGGCCTACGGCCGGATCGTCAAGGCCCCTGCGCACGAGGAACGGATCACGGACTCGGACAGAGTCCGCACGGTGTGGAGCGGGGAGTTCGACGACCAGCTGGGCCGGCGTCTGCCCGAGGACGGGATGTTCACGCTGCGCCGGCCCATGGACGCGGACGCCCATCAGGTCCAGCTCGCCGAGACGATGACGACCTCGATGCTCGATGCGCTGGGCCGCGACGATCAAAAGGGCTACGCGGGCAACATGCTGGGCTACCTGGTCGGCTTCGCGGCACGGAAGCAGGGCCTGGACACCAGGGGGCTGCCCGACATGCTCCAGCGCCGCCTGGACCAGTCCGAGGTGATGATCGCGAGCATGGACATCGACGGTCTTCCGGCCGAGGAGCAGCAGCGGGTCTACTCCAATGCCTACGTCGATGCGATGGAGGCGGTGAACGAGAAATACCCGGATCTCGAGGCCGAACTGAAACGGAGCCTCGGGGAGAACTGGCAGCAGACGCTGCAGACGGCGGTCGACGATCCGGGGGCCTTCTTCGAGGAACAGCGGCTCAAACCGCGGCCGCACCCTACGAGCCCGTCGTCCGAGCGGGAGGCCGGCCCACAGAACGACGGCTCGAACGCTGAGGCCGATTCCGAGGACTATCAGCCCGCCTGAGGGCGATCCGAGAACACGAACAGGGAGCAGGCGGACGGATCATGAGCCAGAAACAGAACGAGGAACAGCAGGTCAGGTTCGGATCACGTTTCGCGCGGCTGTTCGGCTACGTCACGCCGGAGGACCGGAGCCGATGGGAGCAGCAGCGGGCCCAGGACAAGCCGAAGGTCAACGCGATCAAGCAGGGCATGAAGGCAGCGGGGAGCTCGGTGACGGAGTTCGGAGAGCTCAACGTCCGCGCAAAGCTCGATGCAGCCCACCGTGTGCTGGGGCAGCGGCGGTTCGAGGAGAGCCACCGCAAGGTCGTGCAGCAGCGCCGCGATCCGAACACGCGGAACATCATCGAGTCGGTCGACTACGAGCCCAAGGATGACCGCGAGGAAATCGGACCGGATCTGGAGCTCTAGTCAAATGATCCACGACAAGCCTATCGAACGGTACTCGACAAGCCTGCCAATCCTTCTGGGCTCATGGCTGTCTTCGATAGACTGATCTCCCAGCGAAACCGCGGCGCGAAGGACGACAGGACAGGATGTGGGTATGGAGACGACGACGAATGCGCGTATCAGTAAGCGCAAGTTCATCTCTCGGGTCGCGACTCGCAGCAAGTTGCCGGTCCGGGTGGTGAACACGGTGTACAAGTCGTTGCTCGGCGAACTCACGGACGCGGTCAGCTGCGGAGAGACGGTCGTGCTCACGAGCTTCGGCCGCTTCTACCGCCAAGATCACAAGGGCCATAAGGTGCGCTTCGGCCAGAGCGACGTCGGTGACTACGTGGTCTTGAAGTTTTCCGCGTCGAGCAGTTTCAACCGCCGCCTCGCGGGCGACGAGTCCAAGACCGTACCGAAGTCCTACGGGATGACCGAAGATGTCGACGCGTTCGAGAACGTCATTGAGGATCGTGAACTACCGGCCGCATCATAGGCAACGGGGAGCCGGCAGAAAAAGAGAACCCCCGTGG
>NZ_JBHVHQ010001094.1:0-2467 GCF_042800135.1 Streptomyces sp. NPDC057654
GGCGGACACGGTGACGGCGCGGAGGGCCGCGTCGACCGTGCCGGAGCGGATGGCGGCGATGGCGGCGTCGGCGTCGAAGAGCGTGACGGCGTCGAGTTCGGCGCCGGGGTGCGCGCGGTGGAAGCGGCTCAGCAGCCCGGCCGGGGCGAGCCGCCGGCCGATCACGTCGACGCGCAGCGCGCGGCTTCCGGGCCGTACGGACGCGGCCGCCCGCTCCTCGGCCCGGAGCAGTTCGCGGGCGTGGGGCAGGAACGCCTGCCCGTCGACGGTGAGCCGCGCCCCGCGCGCGGTCCGCGTGAACAGCCGCACGCCGAGGTTCTTCTCCAGCGCGGCGATGCGCTTGGAGACGGCCTGCTGGGTGATCGAAAGACCGTCGGCGGCTTCATGGAACGTCCCGGCGTCCGTGACGGCTACGAAAGTGCGCACGGCATCCAGATCCACGCCCGGAATCGTAGCCCGACAACGTGCGGTTGTCGGTGCGGGGGCGCGTCGGTTGTTTGATCCGCGGCCCGGCGACTGGCTTTGATGTGCCGGTCGCAGGGGGCTGCCGGGGGCTGTCGGGGCCGAGGTAGGGACGGAAAGGCGCGGGGATGCGAAGACCACTGATCAGGAGATCATCAGGCCGAGCGTCGGGCCGCCCGCTGGGCCGCCGATTCGGCTGGCTGTGGGGCGCGTACGCGGTGAGCGCCTTCGGTACGTGGCTGGCGTTCGACGCGTTTCCGCTGATCGCGATTGTGGTGCTGCACTCCGGGACGGCGCAGGTGTCGGCGCTGGCGGCGGCCGGTGCGGCGGTGGGCGCGTTGGTGGCGGTGCCGCTCGGGCCGTGGGTGGAGTTCCGCCGCAAACGGCCGGTGATGATCGCGATGGACCTGATCCGGTTCGCGGCGATGGCGAGCATCCCGGTGGCGTTCGCGTTCGGGTGGCTGAGCTTCACACAGCTCCTCGTCGTGTCGGTGATCGTGGCGGCGTCCGGCATCACGTTCAGCGCGGCGGCGGGGGCGTGCCTGAAGGCGCTCGTACAGCCGCAGGACCTGATCGTCGCGAGCGCCCGCTTCGAGGCCACGACCTGGTCCGCCACCGTGCTCGGCCCGCCGCTCGGGATGGCCGCGATCGGTGTGTTCGGCCCGATGCTGACGGTGACGGCGGACGCGGTCAGCTATCTGCTCTCGGCGGTGGGCATCCGGGCGATAGGCGGCAAGGAGCCCCGCCCGGTACGGACCGAGGAACGGGAAGGGCGCGGCTTCGGCTCCGTACTGGACGGCTGGCGCTACATCCTGACCAACCCGGCGCTGCGCCCCCTGCTCATCAACAACGCCCTGGTCAACAGTCTGATCATGGCGACCATGCCACTGCTGGCCGTCCTCATGCTCGGCCGCCTGGGCTTCGCGCCCTGGCAGTACGGCCTCGCCTTCGCCGTCCCCTGCCTGGGCGGCCTGATCGGCTCGCGGCTGGCGCAGCCGCTGGTCACCCGCTTCGGCCGGCACAGGGTGATGCGCACGGCGGGGGCGCTACGCGCGTGCTGGTCGCTCGGCCTGGCCTTCATCGGCCCCGGCGTCGCCGGTCTCGTACTGGTCATGACCGTGGAATTCGGCCTGATCGTCTTCGCGAGCCTCTACAACACGCTCCTCTCCGCCCACCGCCTGCACCACACCCCGAACGACCGCATCGCGCGCACGCTGTCCGCGTGGTCGGTCACGACGAAGGCCACGGCGGCGGCGATGACGGGGCTGTGGGGCGTACTGGCGGGCTTCACGGGCCCGCGCCCGGCGATCGCGCTGGCGGGGGTGGCGCTGCTGGCGACTCCATTGCTGCTGCCGAGAGAAGCACGCGAACCCGCCGAGCCCGAGAAAGCCACGAACCAGACGGCCAAACATCCGCTCCCATAACCGGAGCCTGCCGGACCCCCACCACGTCGACCGAATTTCGCAGCACCCCGCTCGCGTCAGGATTCAGCAACTGTTTCAGCGAGCGAGGGCACTGCCGTGGCGGCGTAGGTAGCGTGAGCCTCTGCTGAAGATCATCAGTACCAACGGGGGCGCACACGCATGCCGTTCGACGCAGGTCGGGCTCAGTCCAGGACGCGCACAGCGCGAGCGGCTGTCCGCGCACGGCGACGCAGACCACTCGCCCAGGCGGCGGTATGCGCCGCGCTGCTCTCGGGCGCGGTCGCCTGTGGTGATTCTCAGAGCTATGCCGTCCCGGAATCGGTGTGCGGCAAGAAGGTCGATGCCAAGCTTCTCGGCGAGCTGCTGCCGTCCGGCAAATCGCTGAAGGCGGACAGCAAGAACCTCGGTGCGGACGAAGCGGTTTGTCAGTTGTCGGTCGACGGGTCGCCGGCCTTGCACATCGACGAAATCAGGCAGCAAGCCGCCGTCGCGGCCACCACGTTCGCGAAGAACCACCCCGGCGGGTTCGAGAACCCCGAGAAGGCGGCCTTCGGCGATGACAGCGTGAGCGCGGACAGCAC
>NZ_JBHVHQ010001095.1:0-2465 GCF_042800135.1 Streptomyces sp. NPDC057654
GAAGAGCCCAGAAGCACCCCATCGCGGCAGCAGCCAGCGGCGCAGCGCAGCGGAGCCAGTCCTGACCTCAGCCGCGCACCGCCCGGCAGGCAGCAAACCGACAGCCGCCCCGCCCCTCCCCCTCCGCGGCTAGCGCCTTGGGCCCGGAGGGCCCGAGACGAAAGCAGCACCCGGCCGGGCGCAATACCGCCCCACCCAACCGCCGCCGCGCTTTGGACCCGCAGCAGCCCCCTCTCGGGAGCCCCCGGGAGACTTCTCCCCCGCCCCCCCTCAGTCAGACACAGCGGCAGCCGCAGCAGCACTCGGGGCGCGTTCGGAAGGCGCAGCGGCATCACCAACCACAGGCGGTTCACCGCGCGAAAGGCTCACCGCGAAGCGCGGCCACAGCAACAGAACCACGGGATAGATGGCGTAGCCGATGCGCGTCGCCGGGGACAGCACGATGGCCAGGATCAGGCCGAGCGCCAAGCGATCGGCGGCTGAGACGACGTCGCGTACCGGGCGGAGCAGGAGCGACGCCCCCACCGCCATGGCGCTGATCAGGATGAGTCCCACGGCGACCGCCTTGCCCTGCGGTACGACCGAGACGATCAGGCTCCCGAGCAGCGGGCTCTCGGCGGAGGACTGGGTGGGGCCGAGGCCGAGGGGGTAGAGGACGACGTTCTGGTAGAAGGCCCCGATGTCGACGAGCGCCACCGGGACGACCGACAGCACCGCGATCCCGGCGGCCCCGGCGGCGCACCTGAGCGCGTCGCGCTTGCCGCGGCAGAGCCAGAGCAGGGCGACCACCACCGGCACGGCCGGCCAGGCGGTCCACTTCAGGGCCGCGGCCACGCCCAGCGCGAGGCCCGCGCGCCCGGCCTGGCCCCGGTGCGTAAAGGCCAGGGCCAGGCAGACCAGGGCGATGACGGGCGGATCGACGCCGCCGATGGTCAGGGGCAGTGCGACGACGGGGCAGGCGATCAGCCACAGGAAGCCGGTGGCCCCGGACGTGCCGGCCGGAGTCGCGCCCGTACCACTGGACGTACCGCCGGACGTGCCGGCCTTCAGCGACACCCGCAGCGCGCCGAGCACGGCCGCGAGGAAGCCGACGAGGAACCACAGCCGGGCGCTGCCGAGGAAGGAGTCGCCGAACAGCACGCGCGGTATGCCGAAGAGCGCCATGCCCGGCAGGTAAGGGTTGAAGTCCGGCACGGCATGCGGGTCCGAGTTGTACGGGGTTCCGGTGTGGAACAGCAGGTCGGCGCCGCGCTCCACGACCCCGACCTCCATCTGGGCGCGGTCGATGACCGTCAGGTACACCAGCGGTACGACGACCGCGCCGATCAGCGCCACCAAGGCGGCGTTGCGCGCCCAGCGCCTGGCGGAGACCGCGGCGACCACGGCCGCGCAGCCGTACCCCGCCGCGGCGGTGATGCCCCAGACCCGCTGCGAGGTGTGCGGGGGCGACGAGAGCCCCACCGCGAGCGCCACGACCGCGCACACCAGCAGCAGCGGCCAGTCCCACCGTCGGCCGCCCCGCGACGGGTCGGGCGCCGAGCCGATGCCCGAGGGCCGCCTCCGGATCGTCTCCGCCATCAGAGCGCGGCACCTCGAAACGTTTCGCCACGGCCGGGCCGGGAGGCTGGTACGGAAAGCAGTCCGATTTCGGGCATGCCAAAGTGGGGGTGGCTGGAGATCATACGGGGACTATACAGAACATCTATAACTGTGGTGTATAGCGAAAGCCCCGGTCACCGCCCCCCTGGGGCGCCCCTTCAGCCCAGGCAGTCGCGCGCGATCGCTTCCGCCGCGCGCTCCAGCAGCGGCCCCGCCTCCGCCATGCAGCGCTGCGGGTCCGCCTCCAGCTCGGTCAGGGGGTACGCGCGGCGGATGCCGGCCGCGGCGAGCGTCTCCGGCGGAAGTTCCAGCCGGCCGCAGACGGCCACGGTCTCGACCCCGGCCGCACGGGCCGCCGCGGCGACCCCCACCGGGGCCTTGCCGTGCAGGGTCTGCTGGTCGAGCGACCCCTCCCCCGTGATGACCAGCCCGGCCCGCGCCAGCGCCGCGCCGAAGCCGAGCACCTCCAGCATCACCTCGATGCCCGGCCGGAACGTGGCGTCCAGGCCGATCAGCGCGCCGTAGCCGATCCCGCCCGCGGCCCCGGCCCCCGGCGACTGCGCGTACTCGGCGGCTCGCGGCCCGATCGCCTGCTCCAGCACGCCGACGTAGTGCGTGAGCGCGTTGTCCAGCGTCGTGACGTCCTCGTCGCTGGCGCCCTTCTGCGGCCCGTACACCGCCGCGGCGCCCTTCGGCCCGGTCAGCGGGTTGTCGACGTCGCTCGCGAGGATGATCGGGACCTCCGCGAGACGCGGGTCGAGCCCGGAGAGGTCCGCCGAGGTCAGCTCGGTCAGCGGCCCGCCGCCGTGCGGCACGGGGTCGCCGTCGTCGTCGAGGAAGCTCGCGCCGAGCGCGGCCAGCATCCC
>NZ_JBHVHQ010001096.1:0-2461 GCF_042800135.1 Streptomyces sp. NPDC057654
CGGCCGGTCAGCACGGGGTCAGGAGACGCCCAGCTCCTTGGCGTTGGCCTTCAGGTCCTCGATGCCACCGCACATGAAGAACGCCTGCTCGGGGAAGTGGTCGTAGTCCCCGTCGCAGATCGCGTTGAACGCGGAGATCGACTCGTCGAGCGAGACGTCCGAGCCGTCCACGCCGGTGAACTGCTTGGCGACGTGGGTGTTCTGCGACAGGAAGCGCTCCACCCGGCGGGCGCGGAAGACGGTGAGCTTGTCCTCCTCGCCGAGCTCGTCGATGCCGAGGATCGCGATGATGTCCTGGAGGTCCTTGTACTTCTGGAGGATCGTCTTGACGCGCGAGGCGCAGTCGTAGTGGTCCTGCGAGATGTAGCGCGGGTCCAGGATGCGGGACGTCGAGTCCAGCGGGTCCACCGCCGGGTAGATGCCCTTCTCCGAGATCGGGCGCGAGAGCACGGTCGTCGCGTCGAGGTGCGCGAAGGTCGTGGCCGGGGCCGGGTCGGTGAGGTCGTCCGCCGGCACGTAGATCGCCTGCATCGAGGTGATCGAGTGGCCGCGGGTCGAGGTGATGCGCTCCTGGAGGAGGCCCATCTCGTCCGCGAGGTTCGGCTGGTAGCCCACCGCGGACGGCATGCGGCCGAGCAGCGTGGACACCTCGGAACCGGCCTGCGTGTACCGGAAGATGTTGTCGATGAAGAAGAGCACGTCCTGCTTCTGCACATCGCGGAAGTACTCCGCCATGGTCAGACCGGCCAGCGCGACGCGCAGCCGGGTGCCCGGCGGCTCGTCCATCTGGCCGAAGACGAGCGCCGTCTTGTCGATGACGCCGGAGTCCGTCATCTCCTCGATGAGGTCGTTGCCCTCACGGGTGCGCTCACCGACGCCGGCGAACACGGAGACGCCGTCGTGGTTGTTGGCGACGCGGTAGATCATCTCCTGGATGAGCACCGTCTTGCCGACGCCCGCGCCGCCGAACAGACCGATCTTGCCGCCCTTGACGTACGGGGTCAGCAGGTCGATGACCTTGACGCCGGTCTCAAACATCTCGGTCTTCGACTCAAGCTGGTCGAAGGTGGGCGCCTTGCGGTGGATCGGCCACCGCTCGGTGACCTCGGACTCCGCCTCGGGCTTGTTCAGGATGGTGCCGAGGGTGTTGAACACCTTGCCCTTGGTCACCTCGCCGACGGGGACGGTGATGCCCTCGCCGGTGTCGACCACCGTGGCCTGGCGGACCAGGCCGTCGGTGGGCTGCATCGAGATCGCGCGGACCACGCCGTCGCCCAGGTGCTGGGCGACCTCAAGGGTCAGCGTCTTGCGCTTGCCGCCCTCGGCCGGGTCGTCGACCTCTACGTGCAGCGCGTTGTAGATCTCCGGCATCGCGTCGACGGGGAACTCCACGTCGACGACCGGCCCGATGACCCGCGCGACGCGGCCCGTGGCCACGCCGGCCGCTGCGGCCGTCTCAACAGTGGTGGTCATGGTTATCGGTCACTCCCCGCGGTCGCGTCGGCCATGGCGCTCGCACCGCCGACGATCTCGCTGATTTCCTGGGTGATTTCGGCCTGGCGGGCCGCGTTGGCAAGCCGCGAGAGCGTCTTGATGAGCTCTCCGGCGTTGTCGGTAGCCGACTTCATCGCGCGGCGGGTGGCGGCGTGCTTGGAGGCAGCCGACTGGAGCAGCGCGTTGTAGATGCGGCTCTCGACGTACCGCGGCAGCAGGGCGTCGAGAACGCCCTCCGCCGACGGCTCGAAGTCGTAGAGCGGGAGGATCTCGGCCTTGGCGGCCGCGGCGCCGTCCGACGCCTCCTGCCCGTTCGCCGCGAGACTCAGCGGCAGCAGGCGGTCGTCCACCGGCTGCTGCGTCATCATCGACACGAACTCGGTGAAGACGATGTGGAGCTCGTCCACGCCGCCCTCGGCCGTGTCCTGCTGTACGGCCTCGATCAGCGGCGCCGCGACCATCTTGGCGTCCGCGTACGTCGGGCTGTCGGTGAAGCCGGTCCACGACTGGGTGACCGGCCGCTCCCGGAAGTCGTAGTACGCGACGCCCTTGCGGCCGATGATGTAGGTCGTGACCTCCTTGCCCTCCGAGCGCAGCCGCTCGGTGAGCCTGTCCGCCGCCTTGATGGCGTTGGACGAGTAGCCGCCGGCCAGCCCGCGGTCGCTCGTGATGAGCAGGACCGCGGCCCGGACCGGGTTCGCCACCTCGGTGGTCAGGGCGTGCTTGGTGTTCGAGCCGGTGGCAACCGCCGTCACCGCGCGGGTGAGCTCACTCGCGTACGGCGTCGATGCCGCCACCTGGCGCTGCGCCTTGACGATGCGCGAGGCGGCGATCATCTCCATCGCCTTGGTGATCTTCTTGGTCGCGGTGACGGAGCGGATGCGACGCTTGTAGACCCGGAGCTGGGCTCCCATGGATCAGGTCCCTTCCGTCGTCGTCACTTCGAGGTACCGGCCGGGGCGTCGTC
>NZ_JBHVHQ010001097.1:0-2455 GCF_042800135.1 Streptomyces sp. NPDC057654
GGCGGTGGCCGCAGGCCGCCCCCCCCACCGGCCCGGCCCGCCCGGCCCAGGCCGCGACCGCCCGGCCGCCCCGCCGGGGCGGCCCGGCCGGTGGCGAAGGAACCGAACAGGGGCGAACAGCGAGGCCCCGGGCACGGCACGCCCCGGAGCGCGCCGCGGCCGCGGGACACCCGGGCGCACGACCCGGCGCGCGGCGAGAGCGACGGCTCCGCGGTGGTCGTCGGCGGCGGCCTCGCCGGAGTGACGGCCGCCCTCGCCCTCGCCGACGAGGGACTGCGCGTCACCCTGGTCGAAGGCCGGCCCCGGCTCGGCGGCCTCGCCTTCTCCTTCACCCGCGGCGAACTGACCGTCGACAACGGCCAGCACGTCTACCTGCGCTGCTGCACCGCCTACCAGTGGTTCCTGGAGCGCGTCGACGCGACTGCCCTCGCGCCCCTGCAAGACCGTCTGGACGTCCCCGTCCTCGACGTCGGCCACCCCCGCGGCCCCCGCCTCGGACGGCTGCGCCGCACCGCGCTGCCCGTACCGCTGCACCTCGCCGCGAGCCTCGCGACGTATCCGCACCTCTCCCTCGCCGAGCGCGCCAACGTGGGCCGCGCCGCCCTCGCGCTCGGCGGCCTCGACCCCGCCGATCCCGCCCTGGACGGCGAGGACTTCGGCACCTGGCTGCGCCGCCACGGCCAGTCCGACCGCGCCGTCGAAGCGCTCTGGGACCTCGTCGGCGTCGCCACCCTCAACGCCACCGCCGGCCAGTCCTCCCTGGGCCTCGCCGCCATGGTCTTCAAGACCGGACTGCTCTCCGCCCCCGGCGCCGCCGACATCGGCTGGGCCCGCGCGCCCCTCGGCGAACTCCACGACACCCGCGCCCGCGCCGCCCTCGACAAGGCCGGCGTACGCACCGCGCTGCGCACCCGCGCCACCGCCCTCACCCGCACCGACGACGGCGGCTGGCAGGTCGGCGTGGAGTCCGACGCGGGCGCCGAGCGGCTCGAAGCCGACACCGTCGTCCTCGCCGTACCGCAGCGCGAGACGCACGGCCTGCTCCCCGACGGCGCCCTCGACGATCCGGACCGGCTGCTGGACATCGGCACCGCGCCGATCCTCAACCTGCACGTCATTTACGATCGCAAGGTACTGCGCCGGCCGTTCTTCAGCGCCCTCGGCAGCCCCGTGCAGTGGGTCTTCGACCGCACCGACGCCTCCGGCCTCGCCGACACTCCGGGCGGCCGGGGCTGCCAGTACCTGGCGGTGTCCCAGTCCGCCGCACAGGACGACATCGACCGCCCGGTCGCCGAACTGCGCGCGAAATACCTGCCGGAGCTGGAGCGGCTGCTGCCCGCCGCCCGCGGCGCCGGGATCCGGGACTTCTTCGTCACCCGTGAGCGGACCGCGACGTTCGCGCCCACCCCCGGCGTCGGACGGCTGCGACCGCCCGCCCCCACGAACGCGCCCGGCCTGTATCTGGCCGGTGCGTGGACCGCCACCGGCTGGCCCGCGACCATGGAGGGCGCTGTCCGCAGCGGCCTGAGCGCCGCCGCAGCGGCCCTCTCCCGCCTGGGCCGCCCGCTCCCGTTCCCTTTGCAGGAGGCGGCATGAGCACCAAAACCGTTAACAGAGGAGAGACCGTGACTTCGGCGATCCCAGCTGTCGACACCGCAGGAGTCCTGGCGCTGCTGGAGCGCGGACGGACACTTGCCACGCCGGTGCTGCGTGCCGCCGTGGACCGGCTCGCGCCGCCCATGGACACCGTGGCCGCCTACCACTTCGGCTGGATCGACGCCGAAGGGCACGCGGCGCACGGCGACGGCGGCAAGGCCGTACGCCCCGCCCTCGCGCTGCTCTCCGCGGAGGCCGCCGGCCGGCCCCCCGAAGCCGGCATCCCCGGCGCCGTGGCCGTGGAGCTCGTACACAACTTCTCGCTGCTGCACGACGACCTGATGGACGGCGACGAGCAGCGCCGCCACCGCGACACGGTCTGGAAGGTGCACGGCCCCGCCCAGGCCATCCTCGTGGGCGACGCGCTCTTCGCACTCGCCAACGAAATCCTGCTGGAGCTCGGCACGGTCGAAGCCGGCCGCGCCACCCGCCGGCTCACCGCCGCCACCCGCAAGCTCATCGACGGCCAGGCCCAGGACATCTCCTACGAGCACCGCGAGCGCGTCACCGTCGAGGAGTGCCTGGAGATGGAGGGCAACAAGACGGGCGCACTGCTCGCCTGCGCCGCCTCCATCGGCGCGGTGCTCGGCGGCGCCGACGACCGCATGGCCGACACCCTGGAGGCGTACGGCTACCACCTCGGGCTCGCCTTCCAGGCCATCGACGATCTGCTCGGCATCTGGGGCGACCCGGAGTCCACCGGCAAGCAGACCTGGAGCGACCTGCGTCAGCGCAAGAAGTCCCTGCCGGTCGTCGCCGCGCTCGCCGCGGGCGGACCGGCGTCCGAACGACTCGGCGA
>NZ_JBHVHQ010001098.1:0-2427 GCF_042800135.1 Streptomyces sp. NPDC057654
GGACCCGCCGCCCTTCACGGCGGAATGGGCGGCGACCCAGCCGCCGGCGCAGGCCCGGACGACTCCGCCGCCCGCACCGCCGATTCAGGAGACCCAGGCCCGCACCCAGGCCCCGACCTCGGCCCCGGCCCCGGTCGAGGAGTCGTCGACGGTGCCGCGCGCCCTCGGCGCACCGGCCGTCGCCAGTTCCCCGGCGCAGCCGCAGGTCTTCTTCGGCGCCGACCCGCGCCCGACGGCGGCCCCGGCCGAACCGTCGCGCAGCCGGTCGAAGCCCAGCAGCTCCTCCACGACCGGGACTTCTTCGAAGTCGAAGAGCTCGTCCTCGTCGTCTTCGTCCTCGAAGTCCAAGAGCTCCTCCACCTCCACCTCCACCTCCACATCGAAGTCGAAGAGCTCGTCGTCCAAGACGTCCACGTCCAAGACGAGCACTGCCAAGACGTCCACCGCCAAGTCGACCGCCCCCACACGGCAGCGCACCATCCTCGCGCCCGTCGAAGAGCACCCCGAGGTGCGTCCCGCCGACCCCGGCGAGGGCAGCTCCAGGGGAGCGGCGGGCAACAGCGGCGCAGGCCGGAGCGGCGGTGACGGGTTCGAGCAGACCCCGGCGCCGCGCGAGGGCGAAGGCGAGGGCAGCACGCCGCGCGCCCTCTCCCGGTACGCGCTCGACTACGGCTCCCGGCACGACGGCATGGTCGGGATGGTGCTGTACGAGGCGCAGGCCCCGGCCGACATCGACGGGCTGCACCAGCAGGTGGTGGAGCAACTGGGCCTGACGCCGGAGAGCCCGGCCGCGGACGACGTGCGCGCGCAGCTCACCGAGTCGCTCAACCTGTCGGAGATCTCCGAGAACCTGACGGGCGTGCGCAGCGGCGGCGGCCACCGCGTCACGGTCACCGTCGACGGGGCCGAGCGCACCGTGGACGTACGGATGCGGCAGACCGACCCGAGGCTGAACGAGCGCGCCGGGACGTCGGGCGAGGTCCCGCGCAAGACGAAGGTGGAGCGGACGGGCGACGGCGGGCAGACGTCCTCCAGCAGCCAGGACTCCGGCACCGTGCGCACCGTGCCGGTCCCGTGGATCGCGATCTACGAAGGCCCGCAGGGCCCGCTGCGCTGGTTCGACGGCACCCTCTCGGTGAGCGTGACGCACAACCAGCTCTCGCAGTCCGTGACGGTCAGCGAGGGCGTGTCGACGAAGACCGTGCAGCGTACCGGCGACGCGGCGCACGCCGTGGACTACACGAGCCGCTGGCAGGTGCGGGCGGACGCGGACAGCAACCCGCGGGCGGACTGGGGGCCGGAGCGGGCGCAGGGCACGGTGACCGTGTGGTTCCCGGAGCACCGGGCCTTCGCCCCCACGGGCGACCAGGGGCCGATGCCGCAGCCCGCCGGGCTCGACGGCCTCCCGCTGTGGGGCGTCGAAGGCGTCGTGGAGCCGGCCCGGCTGCGGGCCGAGATCCTCGGCCACGAGGACTTCGCGGACCTGAACGGTCTGGGCGAGGACTCCCGGGAGGACCTGACCGAGTTCCTCTCCGAGCGGATGCTGCGCGGCAGCGTTCCGATGCAGCGCGACAACGGCGTGTACTCGCCGGTGCTGTACGGCGCGGGAGGCGGCGCGGTCGGCGTGGTCCGGATCGCCGCCAGGCTGGTGCCGCGGGCCCCCTCCGACCGGGTGCCGGACGGCTTCTCGCTGGAGTCCTGGCGCACCCACAGCTCCGGTGTGGACCAGTCGGTGCGGCTCACCAGCGGCATCGGGGTGGACGGCAGCGGCGGCCCGATGTTCACGCCCGACACCGCGGCCGGCCACCCGACCGCGGGCACCCTGCACGGCGGCGGCTTCTTCGGCAAGGCCGGGGTGTCCTGGTCGCCCTACGACGGGTTGAACACCGGCAGCAGCTCGTCGCTGATGCACGGTCTCTACACGACCAGCGGCCACCTGGTGGTGCCCGCCGACATCACGTACGACGTCACGTTCATCCCCGCCGGCGGCGGCGAGATCACCCACTCCTTCGGTCCGTGGGAGGAGGGCATCGAGCTCCGGCTGCCGCCCCGGGAGATCACCGAGGGGCATGTCCCCACGGAGGCGGAGACGCGGCGGGCCCCCGCGCATCTGGAGAACGTCGAGAGCATCGGGCAGACCGCGGTGCCCGTCGGCGTCGAGGGCACCGAGGAGATGTTCGACCGGGCGGACCGGCATCTGCGTCAGGAGGGCTTCCTGCCCTCGCGCGAGCGCGGCGGGTCCGGTTCGAGCGAGAAGCGCCGGCGCGCCCAGCTGGAGAACCTGCGGCGGTTCGAGCAGCTGCGTTCCGGGATCGGCCAGGACACCGCGCTGACGGACGCCGTCGACGGCGGCCGGCGCGCGTGGTTCCAGCTGCCCGGCGGGGTGGCCGGGCAGCGCAATGTGCAGTTGCGGTTCACCGCCGGACC
>NZ_JBHVHQ010001099.1:0-2417 GCF_042800135.1 Streptomyces sp. NPDC057654
GTACGGGCCGTGGCGGAGGCGGTCGGCAGCGGCGCCGCCCTGGAACTGCTGCACGCCCTGACGGAGGCGGACGCGCTGGCCACCGGGCCCGCCGCGTGGAGCGCCTGGCGCGCCTCGCTCGTGGCGGACCTGGTCAAGCGCGTCGCGGCGGCCCTGGCGGGCGAGCCGGTCGCGGAGCGCGGCGAGCCGCGGACGCCCACGGCGGAGCACGAGCGCCTCGCCGTCGAGGCGTGGCGCACGGGCGGTCCGGTCCTGGCGCTGCGCACCCGCGGGGATGAGGGGGAGGGGCGGGTGAGCGAGGCCGGGGGCGATCCGGTGGGCGTCGAACTGCTCATCGCCGTGCCCGACCAGCCGGGTGTGCTGCCCGCGGCGGCGGGCGTGCTCGCCCTGCACCGGCTGACGGTGCGGGCCGCCGACCTGCGGGCCGTCGAGGTGCCGCCGGCGGCCGCGGTCCCGGCCGCTGCCGGCGCGGAGGTCCTGCTGCTCAGGTGGCGGGTCGCCGCCGAGTACGGCTCGCTGCCGCAGGCGGTCCGGCTCCGCGACGACCTGGTGCGCGCCCTGGCGGGCACGCTGGACATCGCGGCCCGGCTGGCGGAGCGGGAGGCCGCCTACGGCAAGCGGCGGCGGCAGGCGGTGTACGCCCCGCCGCCCACGGCGGCCGTCGTGCCCGGCGGCTCGCGGCGCGCGACGGTCCTCGAAGTGCGCGCCCAGGACGTCCCCGGACTGCTGCACCGCATCGGGCGGGCCCTGGAGGACGCCGGGGTCACCGTCCGCAGCGCCCACGTCTCGACGCTGGGGGCGAACGCGGTCGACGCCTTCTACGTGACCGGTCCGGGGGGCGTCCCGCTGGGCGGTGTGGAGGCCGCGGAACTGGCCCGTACCGTGCAGGGAGCGCTGGGCGGCTGACCGTACCCCGGACGGCCGGATACCCTTGGGGGCGCGACGTACTCGACCTGCCGGCCATGTCAGGCTCTCGTCCTGGCGACCGGCACGACGAGACCGGCGAACGGCTTCCGACCCGAAGGATCTGCGACCACCGTGTTCGATACCCTCTCCGACCGCCTTGCAGCGACGTTCAAGAGCCTCCGGGGCAAGGGCCGCCTGTCCGAGGCGGACATCGACGCCACCGCGCGTGAGATCCGCATCGCCCTGCTCGAAGCGGACGTGGCGCTGCCCGTCGTCCGCTCCTTCATCAAGCAGGTGAAGGAGCGCGCGGTCGGGGCCGAGGTCTCCCAGGCGCTGAACCCCGCGCAGCAGGTCATCAAGATCGTCAACGAGGAGCTGATCGGCATCCTCGGCGGCGAGACCCGCCGCCTGCGGTTCGCCAAGAACCCGCCGACCGTGATCATGCTCGCCGGCCTCCAGGGCGCCGGCAAGACGACCCTCGCCGGAAAGCTCGGCCACTGGCTCAAGGGCCAGGGCCACGCCCCGCTGCTCGTCGCCTGCGACCTCCAGCGCCCCAACGCCGTCAACCAGCTCTCCGTCGTCGCCGAGCGCGCCGGCGTCGCCGTCTACGCGCCGGAGCCGGGCAACGGCGTCGGTGACCCGGTCAAGGTCGCGCAGGACTCGATCGAGTTCGCCAAGTCCAAGCAGCACGACGTCGTCATCGTCGACACCGCCGGCCGCCTCGGCATCGACCAGGAGCTGATGCGGCAGGCCGCGGACATCCGCGACGCGGTCCAGCCCGACGAGGTGCTGTTCGTCGTCGACGCGATGATCGGCCAGGACGCGGTCAACACCGCGGAGGCGTTCCGCGACGGCGTCGGCTTCGACGGCGTCGTCCTGTCCAAGCTGGACGGCGACGCCCGAGGCGGCGCCGCGCTCTCCATCGCGCACGTCACCGGCCGTCAGATCATGTTCGCCTCCAACGGCGAGAAGCTGGACGACTTCGACGCGTTCCACCCGGACCGCATGGCGTCGCGCATCCTCGGCATGGGCGACATGCTCTCCCTGATCGAGAAGGCCGAGCAGACCTTCAGCCAGCAAGAGGCCGAGCAGATGGCGGCCAAGCTGGCGAAGGGCCCCAAGGAGTTCACGCTCGACGACTTCCTGGCCCAGATGGAGCAGGTCCGCAAGATGGGCTCCATCTCCAAGCTGCTCGGCATGCTGCCCGGCATGGGGCAGATCAAGGACCAGATCAACAACCTCGACGAGAAGGACGTGGACCGCACCGCCGCGATCATCAAGTCGATGACGCCGGGTGAGCGCAAGGACCCGCACATCATCAACGGCTCCCGCCGGGCCCGTATCGCCCGCGGTTCGGGCGTGGACGTGAGCGCGGTCAAGAGCCTGGTGGAGCGCTTCTTCGACGCGCGCAAGATGATGTCGAAGATGGCGCAGGGCGGCGGCATGCCGGGGATGCCCGGCATGCCGGGCACGGGCGGCGGTCCGGGCCGGCAGAAGAAGCAGGTCAAGCA
>NZ_JBHVHQ010001100.1:0-2409 GCF_042800135.1 Streptomyces sp. NPDC057654
GTCCTCCAGGTATCCGGCCAGCAGCCGCTCCGCTTCGGCGGCGGCGCCCGCCTGGAGGGCCTCCAGGATGTGCCGGTTGCGCGAGAGATAGGGCTCGTGGAAGCGGCGCGGGTCGTCCATCACATGGAAGACCAGCCGGAGTTCGGCGAGGACGCCGCGCATCAGCTCGTCCGTCCGCGGGCTGCCGGCCAGCCCGACCAGCGCCTGGTGGAAGCGGATGTTGGCGGTGGACAGGTCGCGCCAGGCCCGGTCGCGCGCGGCCCGCTCCCCCGCGGCGACGGCGGCCATGACCGGGCCCAGCCGGTAGGGCGGCTCCCCGAGGGCGCGCACCGCCGCGCACTCCACCAGCTGGCGCACCCGGTAGATGTCGGCCAGGTCCTCGACCGTCACGACGCGGACGAAGACCCCGCGGTTGAGCTCGTGCACCAGCAGCCGCTCGTGCTTGAGCAGCCGGAACGCCTCGCGGAGGGTGTTGCGCGAGACCCCCAGCGCGCCGCAGATGCTCTCCTCCGAGAGCCGCACCCCCGGCGGGAAGTATCCGGAGGCGATCCGGTCGCGCAGTATGTCGGCCACCCGCTCCGCCGTGCTGAGCCGCCCCAGCAGCACCCGGTCGCCCTCCAGGCCGGAGACCTCGATGAGCCCCGACTCGACCGCCTTCGCCACGCCGTGCCTGCCTTTCGCCCTGACGGGCCCCGGCCGGGGCCGCGTTGACACCAGAAGTCAATCCCAGATCGAAGGTCGAGACAACCAGCTTGGGAACCAGGGGCCTGCGCCTCTTGTCTAATCGTTCAACGATCCTCTAGCTTGACGGGACAGCCGCTCGGCCCGGCCGCCATCCGGCGTTCTCCAGTGCGCAGCACCGTACGAAGCACAGCGCGACGTCACCGTGCGCAGCCGCCATGGACCTCCGCCGCGGATACGGACCGAGCGGCCGCCCCCGACACCCGGCACCTCTGGAACGGACGCACATGACCGACCCGGTGATAGACCTCAACGCCGACCTCGGTGAGGGTTTCGGACGGTGGAGTCTCACCGACGACGACAGCCTGCTCTCCGTCGTCACCAGCGCCAACGTCGCCTGCGGCTTCCACGCCGGCGACCCGAGCACCATGCGCCGGGTCTGCGACCTGGCCGCCGAGCGCGGCGTCGGCATCGGGGCCCAGGTCTCCTACCGCGACCTCGCCGGGTTCGGCCGGCGCTCCATGGACGTGCCGCCGGACGAGCTCACCGCGGAGATCGCGTACCAGATCGGCGCGCTGGAGGTCTTCGCCCGTGCCGCCGGGGCCCGCGTCACCTATGTGAAGCCGCATGGCGCGCTCTACAACCGCAGCGTGCACGACGAGGAGCAGGCCGCCGCAGTCATCGAGGGGGTGCGGCTCGCGGGCGGCCCGTACCCGGTGCTCGGGCTGCCGGGCTCCCGGCTCCACCAGGCCGCCGGGAGCGCGGGCCTGGACGTGGTCGCCGAGGCCTTCGCCGACCGCGCGTACACCGCGGAGGGCACCCTCGTGCCGCGCCGCGAGGCGGGCGCCGTGATCACCGATGCGGACGCGGTCGTCAATCGCTCCGTGACCTTGGCCCGCGAGGGGGCGGTGACCGCCGCGGACGGTGAGGTCGTGCGCGTACGCGCCCGCTCGCTGTGCCTGCACGGCGACACCCCCGGCGCCGCGGCCCTCGCCCGCCGGGTACGGGCCGAACTGGAGGCCGCGGGCGTGCGCGTGGCGGCCTTCGCGTGAGGGCCCTGCCCGTCGGGGACCGCGCCCTGCTCGTCGAGCTGGACAGCGGCGACGCCGCCGAGGCCCTGCACGCCGAGCTGCTGCGCCGGGCCGCCGCGCACGAGCTGCCCCCCGTCCGCGAGATCGTCCCGGCCGCGCGCACAGTGCTGCTCTCCGGCCTCGCCGACCCCGCCCGCCTCGCCGCGGAGCTGCCCACCTGGACCGTCCCGCCGCTCGCCCGCGATGAGCGCGGCGCCCTCGACATCGCGGTCCGCTACGACGGCCCCGACCTCGCGGACGTCGCCGAGCTGTGGGACACCTCCCCCGAGGGGGTCGTACGGATTCTCTCGGACACCGAGTTCCGCGTGGCCTTCTGCGGCTTCTCCCCCGGCTTCGGTTATCTCACCGGCCTGCCGCCGCGGTACCACGTGCCGCGCCGGGCCACCCCCAGGACGCGCGTCCCCGTCGGCTCCTTCGGCCTCGCGGGCCCGTACGCCGGGGTCTATCCCCGCTCCTCGCCGGGCGGCTGGCAGCTCATCGGCTCCTCGGACGCCGTGCTGTGGGACCACTCCCGGGAGCCCGCGGCGCTCTTCGCGCCGGGGACCTCGGTCCGCTTCGTACCGGAGGCCGCCCGATGAGCAGCCGCGCGATCACGGTCGTACGGGCGGGCGCCCTCAGCACCGTGCAGGATCTGGGG
>NZ_JBHVHQ010001101.1:0-2405 GCF_042800135.1 Streptomyces sp. NPDC057654
GGCCCGCGTACGCGCCGACGGACACGCCCGGCGGGAGGCTGCCGCACAGGGCGACGGCGGAGGCGTCGGCGAGGAGCGTCGCGTACGTGCCGGTGAAGGACTCCCACTCGGCGGGCGTGACGGTGGGGCCGGCCTCGTTGAGCTGGGTGGTGTCGCCGGTCGCGGCGTCGACGACGCCGACGGTGCGGCGGGTGGTCCCGGCGATGGGAACGAGGGCGTCGGTGAGGGCGCCGGGCGCGGCGGCGGATCTCCCCGCGGCGTTCGCGCCGGAACCGTTCGCCTCCGCGGCCCCGTCGCCGCCGTCCCGCAGCCGGGCGCGGAGCGCCTCGCCCGTGATGCCGCCCGCGAACCCCGTGACGACCGTGTCATGCCCCAGGGCGGCCAGTACGCGCGCGACGTTGAGGCCCTTGCCGCCGGGGCGTTCGATGACCTCGGTGACGCGGTGGGAGGAGTGCCGCCGCAGCTGTGGCACCCGGTAGGTGATGTCGAGGGCGGCATTGAGAGTGACGGTGAGGATCACATGGACCACCCCTGGAGACGCGCGTGCTGTGCCATCGCGATCATGCCAAACAGAAGGCGGCCAGCCCAGGTCCAGGGGCCGACCGCCGTCGTTCGCAGCCGATTCGCAATCGGTCGCCGACATGTGCAGCCACCGCACAGCCACGCGGAACCACCCCTTCAGGTGGTTTGGGGCATTAACCGCCGCTAATGGTCGCGGGCTTGACGATCCATTCGCCGTGCCGCATGACGCCCACCAGGTCGTACGAGGCGTCGAACACGACCAGGTCCGCGTCCTTGCCGGGCTCCAGCGAGCCCACGCGGTCGGCCACGCCCAGCAGCCGCGCGGGGTTGGCGGACAGGGCCCGTACGACGTCCTCGACGGGCAGCTTGTCGACGGTCAGCGCCCGCTTGAAGGCCGTGTCCAGGGTGAGGGTCGAGCCCGCGATGGCGCCGGCCGTGGGGCCGTCGGCGATGCGCGCGACGCCGTCCGTGACGTCGACCCGCATGGGACCGAGCGGGTACTGCCCGTCCGACATGCCGGCCGCGCCCATCGCGTCCGTGATGAACGCGGTACGGGCCGCCCCGGCGCGGGAGAACGCCAGCTCCAGGATCGAGGGGTGCAGATGGGTGCCGTCGTTGATCAGCTCGACGGTGATCCGCTCGTCCTCCAGGAGGGCCGCGATGGGGCCGGGCGCGCGGTGCAGGAGTGAGGGCATCGCGTTGAAGAGGTGGGTGGCCACGGTCGCGCCCGCCTCGATGGCCTCCTGCGCGGCGTCGTAGTCGGAATCCGTGTGGCCGACGGCCGCGATGACGCCCGACTCGGCGAGCAGCCGTACGGAGTCGAGGCCGCCGGGGAGCTCGGGGGCCAGCGTCACCATCTTCGCCGCGCCGCGCGCCGCCTCGACGAGCTTGCGCACGTCCGCGGGGTCGGGGTCGCGCAGCAGCTCGGGCTGGTGCGCGCCGCAGCGGTGCGAGGAGATGAACGGTCCCTCGAAGTGGATGCCCGCCAGGTCGCCCTGCTCGGTCAGCTCGGACAGGACGCCCGCCTGCCGGGCGAGGTCGTCGAGGCTGCCGGTGACGGTCGAGGCCACCGTCGTGGTGGTGCCGTGCGCGCGGTGCGTGTGGATCGCGGTGAGCGCCTCCTCGGCGGTGCCGCCGGAGAACGAGGCCCCGCCGCCGCCGTGCACGTGCATGTCGACGAAGCCGGGAACGATCCAGTGCCCGGTCAGGTCCAGCGCCGCCGCGCCCTCCTGCCCCCGCGGCGAGGCCGTCCCGGCGTCGACGACGCGCCGGCCTTCCACCGTGACGCGGCCGTCCTCGACCACGCCGCCCGGCAGCACCACCCTTGCGCCCGAGAGAACCGTTCGTTCGACCATCAGGCGGTAACCTCCGTGGATTTCGTGGCGAGCAGATCCCAGGCGAGCAGCCCCGCGCCGAGGCATCCGGCGGTGTCCCCGAGGGCTGCCGGGACGATGGTGGGGACCTTGTGGAACGTGACGCGGTCGGCGATGGCCGCGCGCAGCGGTGTGAACAAGGTTTCCCCCGCTTCGGCGAGCCCGCCACCGATGATGAGCGTGCGGGGGTCGAGCAGGGTCAGGCCGATGAGGAGGCCGTCGGCGAGGGCGCCGACCGCCTCGTCCCAGACGGCACGCGCGCGTGGGTCGCCGGACTCGACGGCCTTCGCGCAGTCCGCGGCGTCGGCCTCCGGGTCGCCGCTGGCGGCGGCCCAGGCGCGGCTGACGGCGGAGGCGGAGGCCATGGTCTCCAGGCAGCCGCGCTGCCCGCAGCTGCACTCCCGACCGCCGGGTCGCACCACGATGTGGCCGATCTCGCCGGCGTACCCGTGGGCGCCCGCCTCGATCCGGCCGTCGATGCCGATGGCGCCCGCGATGCCGGTGCCGAGC
>NZ_JBHVHQ010001102.1:0-2396 GCF_042800135.1 Streptomyces sp. NPDC057654
CTACGAGCCTTGCGCGCTGATCGATGTGATCGGCGGCCGTTCGGCCGTCAGTGCATGACGGCCATGGCCAGGGCGCGGCGGGCGCGGAGCGAGGCGCGCTCCGCGCGGCGCTGCATCCGGCGGGCGGCGGCCAGCCGGAGGGCCCTGCGCTCCGTGTCGGCCTCGCGCAGCCGATCGTCCATATGCGCGCGGGCCAGGGCTTCTGGGATGAGTTGCATTTCGAGGGTCCTGTTCTGGCTCGACTCCGTCGCACCGGAGGTGTCACGGGCGGGAGTCTCGGAGACGGGTGTGGTCATGATCTGGTCCTGCTTCTTGGGGTCGTGCGTCGCTGGGCGATCGATGGTGCCTGGGGTGCTCATGCCGTGACCGGGTTCTTGCGCGGACGGCCCCGCGGCCGCTTGCGGGCCACCACCACGCCCTGGACGAAGAGCTCGCCGCCCCAGACGCCCCACGGCTCGCGGCGGTCCTTGGCGCCGGCGAGGCACGCCTCGCGGAGGGGACAGGTCTGGCAGAGGGACTTGGCGTACTCCACGTCGGCCGGGGTCTCGGCGAAGAAGACCTCCGGGTCGTAGGAGCGGCAGGGCACGGGCACGCCGAGGTTCTCGATCGCGTCGTCGAGGTCGGTGAGGGCGGTGAGCGGGGCGGGCGGGGTCAAGGAGTCCTCCGTAAGACCGGGCGGGGGGATCAGGTCGGTTGCTACTGACGGGGTGTGTGCCTTGAGTTGCACGGTCTTGTGTTCCTCGTCTGTCGGTCCGGCTTGTGGCCGGGCGTATGGCAAAACAAAAGGGCCGCGAAACCCGGTGTGGGTTCCGCGGCCCTGGAAGGTGCCGACCTGATCGCCGATCAGGCTGGATCTCTCCAGGGTTCGAGGCCACGGAAGGCCCACATCTGGTGGTGCTGGTGCTGCGTCTTCAGGTTGGCCGCGTATCCGGCGCCATTGAGCGACTCGCCTGCGGAGGCGCCTGCCTGCGCTGCCGCTGCCACTACTGCCGGTGCCTGAATCGGCCGCTCGGTAAAGCGGGATTCCACGACGCGGGACAGACGGGTGGCGGGAAGCGGGGCCAGGTAAGAGCCGAGCGGGCAGGTGGCGACGACCGGGCGATCGGTCAATTTGGTGATGATCGTGTAGCTGCTCATTTGGTCTTCGCCTCCTCTCGGCGTCTCAAGGGACCGGATGAACCAGTCCGCGGTTGTTAAGTACAGCACGAAGTCGTCGGTTCCAGGAAGAGCCGTTGACCTCGTGCTCGGAAGGCTATGGGTATGCCGTCCGCGCGCGCAAACTATTTTTTCGAAGAGTCTTCGGAAGATTTTTCCGGGGCGTCCGCGGCGCGCCCGGCACTCGCGTCTCCAGCGGTATCAGGAGCATCGCCGGAGTCCGCGAGTTCCTGGCCCGCGCAGAGGGCCAGGACGTCGGCTCCGAAGCGGCCGAGCTTGCGCACGCCCACGCCGGAGATGCCCGCGAGCCGCCCTTCGTCCTCCGGCACCGCCTCGGCGATGGCCAGCAGCGTCTTGTCCGTGAAGACGCAGTACGCGGGCTGGCCGAGCGCCTTGGCCCGCGCGGCGCGCCAGTCGTGCAGTCGCGCGTACAGCGCCTCATCGAGGTCGGCGGGACAGTCCTCACAGCGCATGAGCTTCATCTCGCCCGCGTCCGTCAGCGTCCGGCCGCAGACCCGGCACCGGGCCGGCACCCGCCGCTTGCGGACGGACGCGCCGGGGCGCTCCACGCCCCCTGTGCCGCCCGCGCTCGCGGCTTCGGGCCTCCGGGCCGCCGAGCCGGGCCGCAGGCCGTTCAGGAAGCGGCTGGCGCGGCGCGTGGCGCGCCCGCCCGGCGTGCGGGACAGCGACCAGGACAGGGCGAGGTGGAGCCGGGCGCGGGTGACGCCGACGTAGAGCAGCCGCCGCTCCTCCTCGACCTGCTCGTCGGTCTTGGCGTACGTGATCGGCATCATGCCCTCGGTGAGACCCACCAGGAACACGGCGTCCCACTCCAGACCCTTCGCCGCGTGCAGTGAGGCGAGCGTCACACCTTCGACGGTCGGCGCGTGCTGGGCGTGCAGGCGCTCGTCGAGCTCGGCGACGAGGTCGGCGAGGGTCGCGTCCGCCCTGGCCGCCGCGAAGTCCTCGGCGAGCCGCGCAAGAGCCGCGAGGGACTCCCAGCGGTCGCGGGCCGAGCCCGCCCCGGCGGGCGGCTCGGGCGTCCAGCCCTTGGTGCTGAGCACCGCCCGCACCTGGGAGGGCAGGCCCACGACGTCGTCGAGCAGGGCATCGTTGCCGCCGAAGCGGGCGGCGCCGCGCAGCGCGGCCAGCGCCTCGCGTACCTCGGTCCGCTCGAAGAACCGCTCGGCGCCGCGCAGCTGGTACGGGACTCCGGCGTCGGCGAGCGCGCCCTCGTAGAC
>NZ_JBHVHQ010001103.1:0-2390 GCF_042800135.1 Streptomyces sp. NPDC057654
TACCGGGACGGCACGTCGCGGGCGTACGAATCCGCGGCGGTACCCGCCGTCAGAGCCGCTCGGTGATCAGCTTGGCCAGCCGGTCGAGACCCGTCTCGATCTGCTCCGTCGTCAGATAGCTGCACGACAGCCGCATCTGACGCGCCGCCGCCTCACTGTCGTGGAAGTGGCGCATCGGCGTGAACAGCACCCCGTGCTCGGTCGCCGCGATGTCGAGCAGCTCGTCGGTCACCGGGAACGGCACCGTCACCCCCACGAAGAAGCCGCCCGCCGGAGTGTTCCAGCCGACCCCCTCCAGCCCGTCGAGGCGTCGGCTCAGCCCGCGCAGCAGGCAGTCGAGATTGCGCCGGTAGATGCCGATCTGCCGCTCGTTGGCCCGCAGCAGACTGCCCCCGTGCTCCAGCAGCATCCCGCCGACCAGCGCCTGACTCACCGGCGGCGTGTTGACCGTGAGCATGCTCTTGGCCTTCGACAGCTCGTCGGCCAGCAGCCCGCCGTCCGGCCCCGCGATCCGCTGGTCCGCCACGGCGAACCCCACCCGCGCGCCGGGAAAACAGGTCTTCGCCAGCGAACCGAGATAGACCACGTGCTGCCCCGTGTCGAGCGCCTTCAGGGTCGGCGGGCGCTCGCCCTCCACCGCCTGGAAGAACCCGTACGGATTGTCCTCCAGCAGCAGCAGATCCTGCTCGGCGGCGATCTCCAGCAGCCGCCGGCGGCTGCTCACGCTCATGCTCAGGCCGCTCGGGTTGGAGAAGTCGGGCACGAGGTAGAGCGCCCGGGGCCGCAGCCCCTCGGCGCGGGCGGCCGCGATCCGGGCGAGCAGGTCGTCCAGGTCCACGCCGTCCGGGCCCTCGCCGACCGGATGGACGGGGAAGTCCAGCAGCCGCGCGGCGCCCGTCAGCCCGACGTACGTCGGCGCCACCGCCAGCACCACATCGCGGTCCGAGGCCCGCAGCGCGCGCAGCACCAGCCACAGCGCCTCCTGCGCGCCGACGGTGACCAGAACGGCCTCCGGATCGACGGCGATGCCCTCGTCCACGGCGAGCTGCCGCGCGATGAGCTCGTGGACGATGCCCTTGGTACGCCCGTACTGGAACAGCTCCCGGTGCACCCGCGTCCGGTCGTACCCCTTCGTCTCCGTCAGGTACGCGGCGTAGGCGTCGAGGTAGCGGTGCAGGTCGGCGAGGTCGAAGGTGTCCTCGCAGGGGCGGCCGGGCGCGAAGGAGATCGCGTCCGGGAAGCGGTTCGCCACCTCGTTGAGGAAGTTCATCGACAGCAGAGCCGGGTCGCGGAGCGAGGCGTGCAGATCCGCCGGGTCAAGCCGGACGGACGGGACGGATGGGATAGACGGGGCGGACGGGACGGACGGGGTGGACGCGGCGGGTTCGACCGTCGTCATCGGACACCTCCTACGGGCGTACGGTCGGCCGGAACCCGTGCCGACAGCAGCCGGACGGCGGCGAGGTCGGCGCACCCGGCGAGTTCCAGGGCGGAGCGGAGTTCGGCGGCGAGCAGGTCGAGGACCCGGCGCACGCCCGCCTCGCCTCCGGCGGCCAGCCCCCACAGGGCGGGCCGGCCGAGCAGCACGCCGCTCGCGCCCAGCGCCAGGGCCTTGAGTACGTCCGTACCGCCGCGGATTCCGCTGTCCAGCAGGACCCGGCAGCGGTCCGGCACCGCCTCGCGCACCGCCGGGAGCATCTCCACGCTGGCCACGGCGGAGTCCAGCTGCCGGCCGCCGTGGTTGGAGACCACCACGGCGTCCGCCCCGAGATCGGCGGCGAGCACGGCGTCCCGCGGGTCCATGACCCCCTTCACGATCAGCGGCAGCCGGGTCCGCTCCCGCAGCAGAGTGAGGTCGTCCCAGCTCAGCCCGGCCGCGAAGGCCCTGGCCGTGTGCTCGGCGACGGCCGAGACGCCGGGCCGCCGGTCGTGGGTCTCCTCGACGCTCGCCGGGTCCAGATTGGCGGCCGCCACATCGGTCGGCAGGGCGAAGCCGTTGCGCAGGTCCCGCAGCCGCCGCCCCATCCGGGGCACGTCCACGGTGACGACGAGCGCCGAGCAGCCCGCCTCCTCGGCCCGCGCCACCAGCTCCGCCGTGGCCCCGCGGTCGCGCAGGCAGTACAGCTGGAACCAGGTGATGCCGCCGAGCGCGGTGACGGACTCGATCGGGCGGCTGCTCAGCATGGACAGGGCGAACGGCACCCCGGCCGCCGCTGCCGCCCGCGCGGTCGCCAACTCGCCGTCCTTATGGGCCAGTTGCTGATACGCCATCGGCGCGACGGCGACCGGCAGGGCGGCGGTCGGGGCGCCGGGCAGCACGGCCTCGGTGTCGCAGCCGGAGGCGCCCGACAGCACGCGGGGCACGAGCCCGACCCGGTCCAGGGCCGACC
>NZ_JBHVHQ010001104.1:0-2387 GCF_042800135.1 Streptomyces sp. NPDC057654
CGCGCACGGGGCGCTGGCCATGGTGACGGCGTACGTGATGCGGCAGTTCGCCGTCGAATGGTCGTGGCCGCTGCCGCTGGCGGCGGCGGTCGCCCTGCTGGTGGTGGCGCCGACGATGGGGCTCGTACTGGACCGCGTGGTCTTCCGCCCCCTGGCGGCCGGGGAGGGCGACCAGGCCCGTTCGCTGGTGGCGTCGCTGGGCGTCTTCGTCCTCCTGGTGGGCGCGGCGAGCCTGCTGTGGGGACCGGGGGCCCGAGCGGACGCGCCCGCGCTGCTGCCGTCCGACCCGTGGGCGCAACTGGGCACGGCGGTGGCCCTGGCCGCAGCGGTAGGCGCGACCACCCGCTGGACCCCCTTCGGCCGCCGCCTGCGCGCCGTGGTCGACAACCGCTCCCTGGCCGCTCTCAGCGGCATCGACGCCGACCACGTCGCAGCGTCGGGCTGGGCCTTCGGCTCCTTCACAGCCGGCCTGACGGGCGTACTGCTGGCTCCCTACCTGCGCCTGGACCCGTACGGACTGCCGCTGCTGGTCATGGAGGTGATAGCGGTAGCGGTCCTGGCGAGAATGCGCAGCCTGCCGGTGGCTGTCCTGGCCGCCCTCGCCATCGGCGTGGCCCAGAGCCAACTGACCCGCCTCCACCCGAACGGCTGGGCGGAACCTCTCCTCCAAGCGGTCGGCGCGAATCTCTACGTGGTCGCACTGCTGGTGGCGGCCTTGGTCCTGCCGGACTGGTCGGGGGGAGGACGGGGGACCGGGCGGGGCGGGTGGCGGTACGGTCGTGGGCTCGCACGGAGGTGGCGGCGAACGGGCCGGGCGCGGCGCGGGTACGGCCGGAGGCCCGTACGACGAGACGGCGCGGGGGCCGGCAGGCGGCGGGAGCCCGCGCGGCGGATGCGACGGCGACTGCCCGCGCACGCGATGGCCCGCTGGGCAGCAGGGCGGCTACGGGCGGCCTGCGTACGGGGCCGGGGGCCTGCGGGCGCCACGACGACCGGGGCCGTCGACCGGGACCCGAGGGCCTGGACGGTGTGCGGAGTGCTGTTTCTGCTGCCGCTCGGCTTCGCGGGCACGGATCTGCATACGTCGGTGCAGGTGCCTGCGATGGGCGTGATCCTGCTGTCCCTGACCGTCGTCACGGGGCGCGGCGGGCAGCTCTCGCTCGGCCAGGCCGCGTACGCCGGTCTCGGGGCGCTGTTCACCGCGCTGCTCGCCGCCGGCCGCCTCCCCCTTCTCCCGCCGCTGCCGGAACTCCCCGCCCTGGCCCTGTCCGTGGCGTTCGTCGCCCCGCTCGGCCTCCTCACCGGCGTACCCGCGATCCGTCGGCACGGCCTCGCGCTGGCGCTGGCCACGCTCGCGATCGGGGTGGCGGTGAGCCGGTTCGTCTTCGCCCAGCCGTACGCGACCGCGGCCCTCACGCTGAGCCGCCCGGCCGGTTTCGGCGACGACCGCGCGTACTACGTCCTCGAACTGGCCATGCTGGCAGCGGCGTTGACCGGCGTGGCCGCACTGCGCCGCGGCCGGTACGGGCGTGCGCTGGCCGCGATGCGCGACCACGAGGCGGGCGCCTCCGCCGCGGGCATCGCGGTGCCCGCCCTCAAACAGGCGGCCTTCACCGCGGGCGCGGCCCTGGCCGCCCTGGGCGGCGGCCTCCTGTCCATGGGCGTCCGCGCCTTCGACCCCGCCGCCTTCGACCCGGTGCGCGGCCTCCTGTGGTTCGCCGCCTCGGTGGTACTGGGCGCGGACAGCCTCCTCGGCGCACTGGCCGCGGCGGCCCTGCTGGTCGGCCTGGACGCCGGTACGCGCGGCGGGGTGGCCGCCGCGGTGGTCGGCGTCCTGGCGGTACTGCTCGGCCGCTTCCCGCAGGGCCCGGTGGAGGCTCTGCGCCAGGCGATACGGCCGGGCGCAGACACGCTCGTACCGGCGGGGTTGCGCACACGGGCGCACCAGACCTCGGGCGCGCCCGCACCGCCGGAAACGCGTACGGCAGCGCCGCGAGACCGCGGCGTGTACGGGACGCTGCGGGCCTTGGTGCCACAGGCGGTACGGGGACCGCGTACGACAGCTCAGGAGGGCCCCGGCGCGTTCAGAACGGCGGGGACACGGGCAACAGCCCGGCCGGACCCCGGTCGACTCGCGGCGCTGGGAGCGCGCGCCGTACGGCAGGGCCCCGGCACGCTCGTACCGGCGGGGCTACGCACCTGGGCACAGCAGGCCCGGCACGCGCCCGCGCCGCCGGGACCGCGTACGACCGCCCGGCAAGGGCCTGGCGCCCTCACACCGCTGGGGTCGCGTACGCGCGAACGTATCGCGCCGTTCGTCGCGGCGCGCGTGCCCGCCCGGGGCGGCGCCTGGGCCGGCGGCACGGAAGCCCCGCGTGGTACCGCGC
>NZ_JBHVHQ010001105.1:0-2378 GCF_042800135.1 Streptomyces sp. NPDC057654
CTAGCGTTCAGTGGCCGCGCAACGAGAAGCCCGGCCTCCCCCTTTGGGAAAGGCCGGGCTGCGTCCGCCGGACGGAGGGATCGGAACCGTTAGCTCGCCGGGGCCCGCAGGAGTTGTTCCCGGGTGCTCTCCGGCAGGAGGCGGCGCAGGACCGGTGCGGTCGAGCTGAGGGAGCCGGTGAACGCCGCGACCAGGTCGTGGGGCACGTTGGTGCCGAAGGACACCGTCCACAGGTACGGCCCGCCGAGCACGGGCTCGGCCCACGCCTGCCATCCCGCCAGGCCCGCCTCGTCGGCTCCGGCGGTCAGGGTGCGCGGGTCGGCGTCCTGGATGAGGGACGGCACCTCGCCGAGCCTGATGTGCGAGGTGAACGTGGGGTCCGTCGCTCCCGCGTGGGGCTGGTCGATGTCGCGGAGCCAGCCGTGCGCGGCGACGGCGTCGAGGACCAGTTCGGGGCCGGCGAGCGGCACGGCGGGCTGGTCGCGGGCGTCGAGCGCGACGAGGAAGTCGGCCATCGCCTCACCGGGAACGTCAGAGGTGAAGTAGGCCGACCATCCGGCGAGCGGACTGCTCGTGTCCGCGCGGGCGCAGACCTGCCAGGCGATCGGCAGGTCTCCCAGGTAGAACGGTTCGTCCGCCAGGACCCACTGGGCCCAGCCCAGGGCGTCGGGGCTCAGGTGCAGGACGGTGCTGCGCAGGACCTGGCGGTCCTCCGGCGCCTCGTCCGGCTCACGGCGTCCGCGGACGATCGTCAGGCTCGTCCAGCCGAGGCCGGCGAGCGCATCGGCGACGACGTCGTAGAGGCGTCCGTCGTCACCGGCCAGGTGCCGGGGGCCGACCCAACACGCGTCGTGGAGGCTGGAGGTGGTGGACGGGTCGAGCGGGAAGTCGGGGGGCAGGGTGCCTCCTAGATCTGTGCGGTGCTACGCGCCGCCGGCAGTGCGCCGGGGGCGGCGCGGGGGCGGCTGGACCGGGCTGTGCCAGGCCAGGGCGACGGCGGCCTCGGGCGGCAGATGGCCGAGCTGTGTGTCCGCGTCCCGTCCTTCGGCGAGGTAGACGGCGGTCTGGCCGGTCTCGTCCATGCACTGCACGACCTGTGCGAGGTGGTGCGCCATCGGGAAGAAGGGGTTCATCGCCTGCCGTACCGGAGCGCTCCGGTCGCAGGCGGACAACAGGTCGATGAGATCGCCGACGGTCAACTCCGTGTGAGCCACGGGCAGCCTCCTTGTACGAGGGACGCAGTGAGGGGCGGCCCGGGATGCCGCCGGGATGCTGAGAGCAGCCTCTGGTGACAGGCTCCCCGGCTCGACCGGCCTCCAGGGGTTAGCGGTGCCAGGAGGTTTCCAGCACGCGCGCCACGGCGGCGGCGACGATGTCGGCCGGCGTCTCGGTGTCGAAGGACAGGTGGTAGCCGGGGACCTTGGCGGTGCCGGTGACGGCGATCTTCCATCCCTCGCCGTCGGTGCCGGGGCGGCCGAGCGGGAACCAGCCGAGGTAGAAGCGGCCGTCCTTGCTGCTGACGTGCACGTCCGCCCGGTCGTCCACGATCAGGTTGAAGTCCTCGGCGCGGAACTGGTCCATGACGAGAGTGGGCTGGCCGGGGCCGAGCTGCCATTCACGAAGGCGCAGTGCCTCGACGGCGGTGGAGAATCCGGGGCCAACAGGAGCCACGGTCACGAGCAATCACCTCTCTGACCTGGGTATTTCTGCAAGGTCGTCTAAGTTGACATGCTCCGCCCGCGTTGGCCAGACCTTCGTGGGTCTTTCCTGTCTGCCCCCGGCGAACTGCTGGGATCAGCGCACCGCACGGCGCTGCGTCCACCGGTGGGCTGTACCGGATGCTTGTCCATGCGCCCGCGCAGGATCCGCTTGACAACCGCTGCTCCGGGGGAAAGGAATGCGTCACTCTCGGAGGTCCGCTCAGAACCGGCTGGCCTGCACCAATCCATGCATGATGCACGCTATTTGCGGAGATCACGCTCTTGGAGGGGCTTGTTCCGGTCTCTGGGGCCTAGGGGGTTTTGAGTGAACTGACGTGCCTCAGCGGAACTTATGGCAGCTTGTGTGCACTCCAGAGGCCAACGGTGCCTTGGGAGTTCGACTTTCCGTGGGGGGAAGATGCAGCACTCGCGTGCCTTTGGCATGCCGTTACGGCGTGCCCGCAGGCAGACCAGACTCGCCGTCACCGCCGCCGCGGCGGCTCTCACCCTGGGGGCCGGAGCGCTGCCCGCTCTCGCCTCTCCTTCCGGAGCGCGGGCCGCGCACTCGGCCTGGGGGGACCACGGACGTGCCGCGATACCGGAGGTGAAGGCGGGGGCGAACCGGCCCCCGGCCTCCCGGCCGTCCGCCGCGCCCTCCACCCCGGAGCAGGCATGGCG
>NZ_JBHVHQ010001106.1:0-2374 GCF_042800135.1 Streptomyces sp. NPDC057654
CTCCCGTACATCCCGGTGCTCGCCGCCTTCGACCACGAGGAGAACGGCAGCCAGGCCGACACCGGCGCCGACGGCCCGCTCCTCGGCAACGTCCTGGAGCGCTCCGTGTTCGCCCGCGGCGGCGGCTACGAGGACAAGGCTCGCGCCTTCGCCGGCACCGTCTGCCTCTCCTCCGACACCGGCCACGCCGTGCACCCCAACTACGCCGAGCGCCACGAGCCGGGCCACCACCCGATGCCCAACGCCGGCCCCATCCTCAAGGTCAACGTCAACCAGCGCTACGCCACGGACGGCAGCGGCCGGGCCGTCTTCGCCGCCGCGTGCGAGCGCGCCGACGTACCCTGGCAGAGCTTCGTCTCCATCAACTCCATGCCGTGCGGCACCACCATCGGTCCCATCACCGCCGCCCGGCACGGCATCACCACCATCGACATCGGCGCCGCGATCCTCTCCATGCACTCCGCCCGCGAGCTGTGCGGCGCGGACGACCCACACCTGCTCGCGTCCGCGCTGAGCGCCTTCCTGGAGGGCTGATTTGGAGTTCTCACTACTGGGCCCGGTCGCTGTCTCCACCCAGTCCGGAGAGCTGCCGCTGGGCCCGGCCAAACGCCGCAGCGTGCTCGCCATGCTGCTGCTGCGCCCCAACACCACCGTTTCCGTCGAGCAGTTGACCGGATCCGTATGGGAGGACGAACCGCCCGAGCACGCCCGTACGGTCATCCAAGGCCATGTCTCCAAGCTCCGCGCCACCCTCGCCGACGGCGGCGCGGAGGCGTACGGCATCGAGCTGACCACCCGCGGCTCGGCCTATCTGCTGCGGCTGCCCGAGGAGTTGATCGACACCTACCGGTTCAGCGAACTGGTCAACCTGGCGCGCCCCGAGGAGGCGCCGGACGACGCCGTTCCGCTGCTCCGCGAGGCGCTGGCGCTGTGGCGCGGCCCCGCGCTCTCCGGCACCGTCTCCAGCCCCC
This sequence comes from Streptomyces sp. NPDC057654, assembly GCF_042800135.1. NCBI lineage: Bacteria > Bacillati > Actinomycetota > Actinomycetes > Kitasatosporales > Streptomycetaceae > Streptomyces > Streptomyces sp. NPDC057654. The sequence continues at coordinate 972 of NZ_JBHVHQ010001106.1, forward strand.
CGCTGGCGGCCGCCGCGCACGCCCTGGAGGAGCGCCGGCTGACCGGCGTGGAGGCCCTGGCCGCCGCGCACGGCGCGCTGGGCGACCACAGCCGCGCCGCGGCGACGCTGCACTCGGCCGCCGTCGCCCACCCGCTGCGCGAGGGGCTGATCGCCGCCCTCATGCAGTCCCTCTACCGGGCGGGCCGCCAGTCCGACGCCATCGACTGGTATCACCGCACGCGGCGGCTGCTCTCCGACGACCTCGGCGTCGACCCCGGCGAGCAGCTCCGCTCGTCGTACGAGCAGATCCTGCGGGCGGGCGGGCCGCCGGCTCCTGCGCCGTCTTCTCCGTCGCCTTCGTCGAAGCCCGCGCCGTCCCGGCCGGCTGTGGGCGGCGGGCGCGCGCCTGCCGCCGATCCGAGGATCGCGGCGGGTACGGGCCGCCCTGGCGCGGCGGCCCGCGACCCCAGGGCAGCTCCCCCGAGCGGTACGGGCTACGGACAGAGCCAAGGACAGGTCCAAGGTCAAAGCCAGGGCCAAGGCCAAGGCCAGAGCTACGCACCCCACCAGGCCCAAGGCCAAGGCCAAGGCATGCGCGCAGCGGCGGCCCCGCGCCTGCTCCCCCGCCCCCCGGCCGGATTCCTCGGCCGCGAGGAGGAGTTGGCGGAGATCACCAGGCTGGCGCTGCCCGGCGCGGCCACCGGTGCGCCGCTGCCGCCGGACGCGGACAGCACCGTGGTGCTCGTCACCGGCCCGGCCGGGGTCGGCAAGACGGCCTGTTCGGTGCGGTGGGGCCACACCCATGAGGCGCACTTCCCCGACGGGCTGCTCTTCGCGGACCTGCGCGGGTTCGGGGAGAGCGACGAGGCGGCGCCGATAGAGGTGCTGAGCGAGTTCCTGCTGGCGCTCGGCACCCCGCCGGACCGCATCCCGACGTCGCCGCAGGCGGCAGCCGCGCTGTACCGGTCGCTGGCGGCGAGCCGCAGGCTGCTCGTCATCCTCGACAACGCGAGCGGCTCCGCGCAGGTGCGCCCGCTGCTCCCGGCGGGCCCCGGCTGCACCACGCTGGTCACCAGCCGCAGCAGGCTGGACGGGCTGGTCGCGACGGACTCGGCCCGGCCCGTACGGCTGCATCCGCTGGCGCCCGCCGACGGCGTGGCGCTGCTCGGCGCGCTGCTCGGGCAGGAGCGGGTCGCCGAGGACCCGGAGGCGGCGCACGAGCTGGCGGCCCTGTGCGACGGGCTGCCGCTGGCGCTGCGCGCGGCGTCGGCGCAGCTCACGGCCCGCCCCCGGTGGCGGCTGGCGCGGCTGGCGACGGCGCTGCGCGACGAACGCCGGCGGCTCGCGCTGCTGTCCGCGGAGGACACGGGGGTGGCGGCGGCGCTGCGTACGTCCGTGGCCAGGCTCTCGGCGGACGACGCG
>NZ_JBHVHQ010001107.1:0-2374 GCF_042800135.1 Streptomyces sp. NPDC057654
GGGGCGGGTGGTGGCGGCGGTCCGGGAGGCGGTGGGCGGATAACGCGCGGCGGGCGGATGACGAGTGGAGGGCGAGTCTCGCCCGGTGGGCAGGTCCCCCGCTGGGCAGGTCGCGCGCCGGGCAGGTCGCGTGCCGGGGCGCGGCGCGGCTGCGCGCCGGGGAGCTACCTCCGGTGCAGCATCGCCGCGTCCGCCGCCGCCCGGCCATGCGCCCACCCCGCGGCGTCCCGGCCCTTGAGGCGATGGGACGTCGTGGCCGGGAAGAGGCGTTCGGCGCTCTCCCCCACGGCCACGTCACGGGCGGCGAGGACCGGCAGGACCTCGGTCGGCTCCTCGGCGGCCACTTCCTCGGCCGCTTCCTCGGCGGCGGTGACCAGCCGGTCGCGGATGCGGCCCGCGTACGCGATGAGGAACGACTCCCGGAAGTCGCGCGTGCGGCGCGAGCGGCCCCGCGCGTGGTGTTCGTCGCCGGCCCGGCGCATGGCGGCGGTGGCCTGGACGAGCAGCGAGGTGTACATCAGCTCGACGAGTTCGAGGTCCGACGCGAAGCCGACGACCGTGGAGAAGTCGAACTCGGCCGACCAGACCGCACGGCAGTGATTGGCCTCGGCGACCGCGTCGAGCAGCAGCGCCTTCGCGGGTTCATACGGGCCCTCGACCCCGATCCGGCAGGCGTCCGGCCCTTCCCCCGCTTCTCCCAGCGCTCCCGCCCCCGCGGCCAGCAGCGCCGCGTCGATCGAGTGCCGCGCCATCAGCTCCTGGGCCTTCGCGGAAAGCGCCTCCGCCTCCTCCGCGAACTCCGTCGACTCCGCCTTCGCCAGCAGCGCCCTGATCCTGCCCAGCTGCCGCGGACCGGGCGCGGCGCCGTCCGGGGCCGGTACGGGCCGCACCCGAGCGGCGGCCCCCGGCAGGGGCCCGACCGGCGTGATCCGGGGCAGCCGGGCGATCCGCCGCAGCGCCCCGAGTACGCCCGCCACCGTCTCGAAACGGCTCAGCCGCTCGCGCCCCGCGAGACTCTCCAGATAACTCTCGTCACCGCCACCATCACCATCACCATCACCGACCCACCAGACCTGCGCCGCACCCACCGCCGCCAGTTGCGCCGACCAGCGGGCATCGAGCGACTCCGGCGCATAGCGGCGCGCCTCGGCGGCGATGGCGTCGGCGACGAACCGACCGGTCGCGGCGTCCGGCTCGCGCCGCATCAGCCGTACGACGTCCGCGGGCTGCCAGCCGTACTCCCAGGCGCGGCGTGCGAGCTCCTCGGCGGCCCGCAGCAGCGCGCGGCTCACGGCCCGCGGTCCGGCGGGGGCGGCGGCGAGGAGGGACGCGGCGGCGTCGAGCGCGTCGTCGAGGCCGTCCTCGGGGACGGCGGCGAGGCCGCGCAGCGCGTCCCGTACGGTCTCCAGCAGTTCGGCCGCCTCGTGCCGCTCCTGCCCGCCGCCACCGCGCTTGCCCACGTGCCGCTCCTCGCTTCCCTGGTCTTCGCCTCTTGGCCTCTTGGCCCCCTGGCCCCCTGGCCCCCTGGCCCCCTGGCCCCCTGGCCCCCTGGCCCCATTCTCGCGTGCGGGTCGGACATCAGCCGAAGGCCGCCCCCACAGCAACCTCCCGCACAGCGCTCGTAGGCTGACCGCATGCCGACCACACGCTCCGTCGCCGACGGCGACGCCCTTCAGATCACCGCGGTCCTCTCCCGGGCCTTCGCCGCCGATCCGGTCATGGGCTGGTTCTTCCCGGAAGCCGCGTTCCCGGACGAGCAGGCCCGTAGCGAGTGCCTCGCCGCGTTCTTCGGAACGCTGCTGGAATTCCAGTACGGGCCCTACGGCGCCTGCGAGGTGGCGATACCGGATCAAAGTGAAGGCACCCTGGCCGCTGCCGCCCTGTGGACGCCGCCGGGCTCCCCCGAACTGTCGGAGGAGGACGAGCAGACGATGGGGCTGCGGATGGTGGAACTGGTCGGTGACCGGCTGGACCGGTTGATCAGCTCCTACCGGCTGCTGCGCGCTCATGTCCCGGACACGCCCCACTGGTACCTGGGGGTGCTGGGCTCCGATCCGGCCGGGAAGGGCGGCGGGTACGGCGCGGCGCTGCTGCGCTCGCGGCTGGCGACGTGCGACGCGGACGGCGTTCCGGCGTATCTGGAGGCGTCCAAGGAGGCCAACATCGGCTACTACGAGCGGTTCGGCTTCGCGGTGCACGGTGAGGCCGCCGGGGTCGAGCTGCCGGACGGCGGCCCGGTGGTGTGGCCGATGTGGCGCGACCCGCGCTGACGGGCTCGTACACAAAACGCTCGTAGACACAAAGCGCCCGTCGACACGGAACAGCCGTAGACACACAACGCCCGTAGACACGGAACGCCCGTAGACACGGAACA
>NZ_JBHVHQ010001108.1:0-2363 GCF_042800135.1 Streptomyces sp. NPDC057654
CCCTTCGACCCGGGCGCGGCGCGCCGCACGCGCATCCGGCAGACCACCCGACAGGCCGACAAACAAACCAACTAACGAACCAACACGTCGTTATGAGGTGCTTGCACACAGTGCACATGTCTTGTGATGCTATGACCGCTTTTGGCGGACGCATAGACCATGAGGGGAAGGGGTGGCGTGAGGATGTCGGCCCGTACCGCGCCCGGAACGCCGCTCCAGAGCCGGAGCGGCGCCGAGAGCGAGCCCGCGACGGGGGGCCGTGAGGCGCTGCTCCCGAAGCGGGAGACGGCGACCGAGCGCCGGGAAACACCGCACCCGCCCCCCGAGCCCTCCCAGCCCTCCGAACCCTCCGGGCCTTCCGGGCCTTCCGGGCCTTCCGAGCCCCGTGAGAGCAGCCCCGACGCCCGAACACGGGAACGCCGCGGCGCGGACGCCAGAGCCCTGACGCAGGTCCTCTTCAAGGAGATCGCCGAGCTGGAGCCGGGGAGCAGCGAGCACGCGCGCGTACGGGCCGCCCTGATCGAGGCGAACCTGCCGCTGGTGCGGTACGCGGCGGCGAGGTTCCGCAGCCGCAACGAGCCGATGGAGGACGTGGTCCAGGTCGGCACGATCGGCCTGATCAACGCCATCGACCGGTTCGATCCGGACCGCGGGGTGCAGTTCCCGACGTTCGCGATGCCGACCGTGGTCGGCGAGATCAAGCGCTACTTCCGCGACAACGTCCGTACGGTCCATGTGCCGCGCCGCCTCCACGAGCTGTGGGTGCAGGTCAACGGCGCGACCGAGGACCTGACCGTGCTGCACGGCCGCTCCCCGACCACCACGGAGATCGCCGAACGGCTGAAGCTGACCGAGGAGGACGTGCTCGCGTGCATCGAGGCGGGCCGCTCGTACCACGCGACGTCGCTGGAGGCGGCGCAGGAGGGCGACGGGCTGCCGGGCCTGCTCGACCGGCTGGGGTACGAGGACCCGGCGCTCGCCGGAGTCGAGCATCGCGACCTCGTCCGCCATCTGCTCGTACAGCTGCCGGAGCGGGAGCAGCGGATTCTGCTGCTGCGGTACTACAACAATCTGACGCAGTCCCAGATCAGTGTGGAGCTCGGGGTTTCGCAGATGCACGTGTCGCGGCTGCTCTCGCGCAGCTTCGCACGCCTACGTTCCGCAAATCGGATCGAGGCGTAATCAACGCGGGGGACCCTCGCCCCACTCCTTCGGGGCGGATAAGTCGACATGGCGCTACAGCGTGTTGCCGACATGTGACATTCTGCTGGAACCGCGTTTGCCGCAGCGCCGCCTCCGGTATTCAGGTGGAGGCTGCACTCCTCGTACGAACTGGGTACGGGGGAGCTGCTGCAACCCGTCCGCGACCTCAAGGGGGTGGCATGTCCGTAGAACTGGGCAGCTCGAAGGTGCTCCTCACCAAAGACGCACCACACGATGTGCTTGACGACTGCGGTGCCATCGACACTCGCACCCTCTCCCGCGCCCTCTTCCTGCGGCTTGCCACGCTTGCCAAGGACAGCGCGGAGCGTACGTACGTACGCGACACCCTCATCGAACTGAACCTGCCGCTCGTGCGCTACGCGGCGGCCCGATTCCGCAGTCGCAACGAGCCGATGGAGGACATCGTCCAGGTCGGCACGATCGGTCTCATCAAGGCGATCGATCGTTTCGACTGCGAACGCGGGGTGGAGTTCCCCACCTTCGCGATGCCGACGGTCGTCGGCGAGATCAAACGCTTCTTCCGCGACACGAGTTGGTCGGTGCGGGTCCCCAGGCGGCTCCAGGAGCTGCGCCTGGCCCTCACCAAGGCCAGCGACGAGCTGTCGCAGAAGCTCGACCGCTCCCCGACCGTGCCCGAACTGGCCATGTGCCTGGGCGTGTCCGAGGAGGACGTGGTCGACGGCCTGGCGGTGGGGAACGCCTATACCGCCAGTTCGCTGGACTCCCCGTCGGCCGAGGAGGACGGCGGCGAGGGCTCGCTGGCCGACCGGCTCGGCTATGAGGACTCCGCGCTGGAGGGGGTCGAGTACCGCGAGTCGCTGAAGCCGCTGCTGGCCAAACTGCCGCCGCGGGAGCGGCAGATCATCATGCTGCGCTTCTTCGCCAATATGACGCAGTCGCAGATCGGCGAGGAGGTCGGGATCTCGCAGATGCATGTGTCCCGGCTGCTCACGCGGACGCTGGCGACGTTGCGCGAGGGCCTGATCGCGGACTGAACGGGCAGGGCCGGGCCGGCCGCACGGCTCGGCACCCCCGCGGGATCTCTATACAGCTGACGCCCCGTCAGCCACACTGGTTCGATGCGACGGACGACGATCGGCTCCGCCTCGGCGACGGCGCTCTGCCTCGGCCTCCTGCTC
>NZ_JBHVHQ010001109.1:0-2353 GCF_042800135.1 Streptomyces sp. NPDC057654
CTCATCGGCCCCCGCCCGACGGGCTCCCAGAAGCCGGGGCGTCCGGAGTGGCCGGGGTACGGCGTGCTGCCCGGCTGGCGGCCGAAGGCCGTGAAGGCGAGGTCCGCCTCGCCCGTACGGTCGCCGGGCAGCGCCCGGAAGGACCGCCGGTACTCGGAGTACAGCGCGTCGAAGATGGGCGTTTCCGAGCCGTGGTGATCCGCCGAACCGTCATGGGACGGGCGCATGCCGGGGATCTGATGCTGGTACGGGTTCCGAGACGAAGGGTCGTATGAGTGCACATAGGTGCCAACGACCCGATTGCCGCTCGGATGCGGGTGCGAAGGGGAATGTCCCGTTGGCGGGGGTTGTGTCCGGTGCGGCGTGGTGATCACGTGCCCGCCAGCGGCATGGCGGCGCCGACCAGCAGCCCGGCCGCCGCGGCCCGCTCCAGCGCCTCCGCGAGCAGGTCCTCGCGGGGCTGCGCGCCGATGGTGCCGACCGGCGCGGCGAACACGAGCACCTTCTTGGTCCGGTTGACGGTGGACCGCCAGTCGTCGGTGACCTGGAGCGGCTGGTGCGCCTGCCACCAGGCGGTCGGCGTGGTGCCGGGGCCGGGCTGGAGGACGGCGTGCAGCCGGCCCATGGCCACGAGCACGGACCAGCCGGGGTTGTCGGCGGGGGCCTCCTTGAGGTGGCCGACCGGCACGAACCCCTGCTCGGTCAGGAGGTGGAGGAATTCGTCCTCCTGGCCGTCGCTGCCCGGCCGGACGATCGGCTCGGTGGGCTCCACCACGAGCGCCGGGTAGAGGTCGCCGCTGATCAGGACGAGGCCGCTGGTCACGCCGAGCACGGCCTGGCGGGGGAGTGTCTCGATCTGCTGGGCGGGCGCGGGGACGGTGGGTACGGCCGCGGTGACGGGCGGGGCGCCGGCCTCGCCGTTGATGGACCGTACGGCCCCCTGGAGCTGCTCCTCCGAGACCGGGACGACCTGGGAGGGGATGCAGCTCGCGTGGGCGAAGGCGAGCACGGCCGTCTCCTCGCCCACGAAGAGCACGGTGCTGGTGCGCTCCTGTTCGGTGTCGCCGGCGGTGCGGCAGGAGGTGCAGTCGTAGCTGCCCGGGGCGTTGTCGCCGGTGAGCAGCCGGTCGGCTTCCTGGTCGCCGATCTCGGCGCGTACCTCGTCGCTGACGTCGAGCATGCGCGGCACTGGGGCTCCTTGAACTCGGTGCGTGCGCCGGGCTGTTCCCGGCTCATAAGAAGACAACGGACGATCTGTGTCGAGGGTCACGCGTCGGCCGGGCCGGGATCGCGGCAATCGGCGCACACGGTGAGTGAGGCGGCGGAATCGCTCACTCCCTGCCAACTCATGGGCAATGCATCGAAGTTGACGGGGTGAGCTGAGTCACAGATCGCCAGTTCGTGCGAGTGGTAAATGCTGATATCTCATCATCAAGTGGGTGTCCGAAAAAGGCCGATACCGGCGGTAACGGGGAACTGGCCTGCTACGGGAGGGGAAGCGGTTGCCGTCCGGGCGAACGGCTCCCTACATTCACCGGCCGTGTGCAGCGAGCACCGCCCGAGGCCAGAGCGGAGTACCGGCGTCCGATACGGCGGTCCCCGCACCGGCAGGGGGACCTCGGGTCCGTCGAGAGGGAATCCATGTCCAGACGTCGTCGCGAGACAGCAGCGTTGGCAGGGGCCGTACTGCTCGCCCCGCTGGCACTGCTCGCCGCCACCGGCTCGGCCGAGGCGGCGGACAGCGGAGTGTGGGACCGTATCGCCGCCTGCGAAAGCGGCGGAAACTGGCACATCAACACCGGCAACGGCTACTTCGGCGGCCTCCAGTTCAGCGCCGGGACCTGGCGGGCGCACGGCGGCGGGGCGTACGCCTCCACCGCGGACCGGGCCAGCCGCGCCCAGCAGATCGTCGTGGCCTCCAGGGTCCAGGCGTCACAGGGCTGGGGCGCCTGGCCCACGTGCTCGGCGCGCGCCGGGGCGTACGGCCAGGCTCCGGGGCACCTGACGGCGAAGTCCGCCCCGAGGTCCGCGCCGAAGTCCGCTCCCAGGTCCGCGCCGAAGACCTTCCGCAAGGCGGCGCCGGGTACGGGACACCGGTCGCCGACGCACCACCGGGCCGACCGGCAGGGCTTCGGCTCGCGAGGCGGGCATTACACCGTGATGGCCGGCGACACCCTCGGGGGCATCGCCGCCGCCCACGGCACCAGCTGGCACGCGCTCCACGCGGCCAATCGCGCCGTCATCGGCCCGAACCCGAACCTGATCCTGCCGGGACAGCGGCTCGTCCTGTGATGTGACGCGGCGCTGACGCTGTTCGCCGAGAACGCTCGACGGCCCGCCCGGTCGGTACCAC
>NZ_JBHVHQ010001110.1:0-2351 GCF_042800135.1 Streptomyces sp. NPDC057654
CCCGGATCCCCCCAGCCCCCGTACGGGCGGGAGAGCGCCGGATCCGGCCGGGCGAGCGGGCGCCTCGCGGCTGCCGCACCCGCCAGGGTTCAGGCAGCGGTGTTGCGGTTGCCGACCAGGCGCGGCATGACGCGGAAGCCGATGCCGCCGGCGATCATCGTGGCGGCGCCGACCAGCAGGAAGGTGGTCTGACCGGCACCGGTCTCGGCCAGCTCTTCCTTGGCCTTGGACTGCGCGACCGGCTTGGAGCCGGCGCTGTCCGGGTTGGTGTTGTCGACGCAGTTCGCGCTGTCGATGTCGACCGGGCAGGTCGTGGCGTTGCCGCCGCCGGCCTGGCTGCCGTGGTCCCCGCCCTGACCGCTGTGGTCACCGCCGCCGGGGGTGGTGGGGCGGTCGGAGGGGCCGGTCGTCGGCTGCCCGGTGGGCTGGTGCGTGGGCTGACCGGTCGGCTGACCCGTGGGGTCGCCGGTCGGCTCGTGGGTGGGCTCGCCCGTCGGGTCACCCGTGGGGATCGTGGTCGGGCCGTCCGTCGGGTCCTTCGACGGGTCGCCGGTCGGGTCGTCGTCACCGATGCCGAGCCCGGTGTGGACGCCCTCGTCGCTCGCGTCGGCGTGGATGCCGACACCGCCGATGTTGACGTCGACGCCGGCGGCCGAGGCGGCGCCCGCGGCGGTCAGGGAAGCGCCGGCGGCAATCACCGCGCCGGCGGCTATCCGTGCAACGCGCAGCCGCGTCTTCTTGGTCATCTGCCTGCTACCCCCAGTAGCCGATCTCGTATGTGGAGCAGCTATGCACGGGGCCGCGGCGGTATCGGGGTCGCGCTCAGCGGAACCGGTCTCGCCGGTCTGCCCGCTTCCCCCCGTTCACACGCGCCCCAGTGATACGCATGCCGCGCGCCAGCTTGTCCAGTTTTAAGGGCAACGTCAAGGGAGTTACGGGCGAGATGTCCGGAATATCGCAACTTGAGCGGCACATGGACACAGAGCTGTGACCCCGTCACATCCGGAATCCGTCACATACGGAGCGGCGGGCACCCGGCCCGCCGCACCTGCCGCGCCTGCTGGGCCTACCTCAACAGGCTTACTTCTCCTGCTGCTTGCGCCAGCGGATACCGGCCTCCAGGAAGCCGTCGATGTCGCCGTCGAGCACGGAGGACGGGTTGCCGACCTCGAACTCCGTCCGCAGGTCCTTGACCATCTGGTACGGGTGCAGGACGTACGAACGCATCTGGTTGCCCCAGGAGTTGCCGCCGTCGCCCTTGAGCGCGTTCATCTTCTCCTGCTCCTCCTGGCGGCGGCGCTCAAGGAGCTTGGCCTGGAGGACGTTCATCGCGGTCGCCTTGTTCTGGATCTGCGAGCGCTCGTTCTGGCAGGAGACGACGATGCCGGTCGGAATGTGCGTCAGGCGCACCGCCGAGTCGGTGGTGTTGACGCCCTGGCCGCCGGGCCCGGAGGAGCGGTAGACGTCCACGCGCAGCTCGGACTCGTCGATCTCGATGTGGTCGGTCTGCTCGACCACCGGCAGCACCTCGACGCCCGCGAAGGACGTCTGACGGCGGCCCTGGTTGTCGAACGGCGAGATCCGCACCAGCCGGTGGGTGCCCTGCTCCACGGAGAGCGTCCCGTACGCGTACGGCACCTGGACGGCGAAGGTGGTCGACTTGATGCCGGCCTCTTCCGCGTACGACGTCTCGTAGATCTCGGTCTTGTAGCCGTGCCGCTCGGCCCAGCGCAGGTACATGCGCTGGAGCTGCTCGGCGAAGTCGGCGGCGTCGACGCCGCCCGCCTCCGCGCGGATGTTGACGACCGCCTCACGGGAGTCGTACTCGCCCGAGAGGAGCGTACGGACCTCCATCTCGTCGAGCGCCTTGCGCACGGCGCCCAGCTCCGTCTCGGCCTCGGCCAGCGTGTCCGCGTCGTCCTCGGCCTCGGCGAGCTCGAACAGCACCCCGAGGTCGTCGATACGGCTCCGCAGCGCCTCCGCCTTGCGGAGCTCCGCCTGGAGGTGGGACAGCTTGCTGGTGATCTTCTGCGCCGCCTCCGGGTCGTCCCACAGGGACGGCGCCGCCGCCTGCTCTTCGAGCACGGCGATGTCGGCCCTCATCGTGTCGAGGTCCAGGACGGCCTCGATCGACCCCATGGTCGAGGAGAGGGACTTCAGCTCTTCGGATACATCGACGACTGCCACGCCACCAGCCTAACGGCTATACGGACCCGCGTTGCCGCACGCCCGTGCAACCCTCGGACAGCCCTTGGGAACACCGGGATTCCGGGCCCGCGGCCTGTGGATAACTCCGCCGGGACCGCCCGGCGCCAGGCGGCAGGCGGCAGGCGGCGGCTACGGGGTGGGGG
>NZ_JBHVHQ010001111.1:0-2347 GCF_042800135.1 Streptomyces sp. NPDC057654
AACTGTTGCTGGTGGTGCGGAAGCAGGTGCCGGGAGTTTCCACACCGGCCCTCGGGAAGCGTTCGAACGGAAGGTGGCAGTAGCCACTGCCGTGGGTTGATGTCACCGAGCTACGGACTCGCCCCACTCACTGATTCTGGCGAGATCGCCGTCCACGTGGATATCGAATTCGTCCGCCATCGCCTTGGCAGTGATGCCACCACCTGGCCCCGCAGTTCTTGCAGTGCCGACCACAGCACATTCAGGGCATTCCTCCACCTTTGCGCGCGGTAGAGCTGTGTAAGGCATTTGCGCCCGGCGCGGGCTGCACGTCACGAAGGTGATCGTGCAACACGTCGGAGTGACATAGCAGGATCTGCTCGGTGAAGTAGTCACGCAACCGCTCAGCGGATTCGATGACCGGCAGGATGCGCTGAGCAGCGTAAGAGTCGTAGAGCATCCGGTGGTCTTCCAACCGATGCAGGACTTCGCGTGCCCGCTGACGGTCGATTGCCTCTCGCTGCCAGTTGAAGCCCACACCAGTCGCAGAGACGCCGGCACCCGTCAGCCTCGGTCTGGTGTCACGCCTGCGCTTCGGCCAGAACCGCATCACTGGTCACCTCCCGAGTTCTCCGGCCTCCGCCCGGGGCTGGTTGGCCGTCAGCCGGCTCGCGCAGGGGAAACACCACGGCGTGAGGGCTTCCGGGCATCGCAGATGCGAGCGGCCGCTGCCGGGCGTTCAGCCCGGCTCGACCGGCGGCAGGTGAGGGAACTGAGCGGCCATCTGCTGCCCCAGGGAGGTGAGCTGGTGCACCACCGAGGTGCCGAACCGCGCGCTGGTGGCCAGGCCCGCGTCCCGCAACACCGCCGTCTGCTTGCTCGCCGTGCCGATGGAGACCCCGACACGCCGCGCCAGCTGGGTCGTCGAGCACGGCTCGGCGAGGGCCTGCAGAACCGCCGCCCGCGTCTCCCCCAAAAGCCGCGCCAAGGCACAAGTCCCCGGGGACTGCGGCTTCCTGTCCTCGCCGACGGGAGCAGCCGGGTACACCAGCACCGGCGGCAACTGCGGATTGATCCAGGTGACCGGCGCACCGGTACAGAAGAAACTCGGGATCAGCGTGACGCCCCGCCCCGCCAGGTCGAGGTCACGGTCTTTCGGATAGCGGACCTCCAGGACCGGCGGCTGCCACCGCATCGACGGGTGCAGGGTGGTCAGCATCGCCCCCACACCGTGATCGGCCGCCTTCCGCGCTTGGACCCCCCGCTCCGCTCCCACCGCGTCAGCGATCTCGTCCCACCCCGGGGCGAGCAGTATCTGCTGGTAGGCGGTCAGTGCCTTCTCCAGTTCCCGCCGCTCCGCAGCCCGGCCGGCGGCCAGACGACGCACCCACTGAGGCGGCCTCGCCTCGCGGAACACCCGGCGCACGTCAGCCTGTAGGTCGGGCTGGGGCGTGGATTTCACTCGGTCGAGTGCAGTGGCGAAGTCGTCCGGCGCCGCCGAACGCGGGGGCGGGGTGATGAAGTCCGGAAAGTCGTGTGCGGTGGTCAGCGACATCAGAAGGTGGGCGCTGTCGCGCAGCCGGTCGGCGAGGCCGGGCCGCAACCGCTGGCGGGCGGAGGCCAGCAGCCGGGCCTGGTGAGGCCGTGTGCGCAAGTGCGGACCGGGAAGGTTCTGAAGGCGCCGCAGGCTCAGGACCAGCTCCCACATCGGATCTGCCTCCGTGATCAGCCGGACATGGCCAAGGTCCTCGGCGGCGAAGTGGATGCGCAACACCATGGGTTCCAGCTTTCGCAGACAGCAGCCCCTCAGGGCACCCGCAGAAACGGGCCCCGCTTCCAGGCTTCCACGCGCATCGTCACCAGCGTCCCCAGCCCGGAAAGTCGTCGCAAATCCACCCCTGGCTCGGTCCCCGAGCGTTCGCGCACCGACCCGCTCGGCAGCGGCACCATCTTCTTCGCGGCCGGCTTCCCGCCATTGGCCGGCTGCTCTTCGAATCCGTCCAGTTCCGCGCGACGCACGGTGCCCCGTTCCCGCAGCTCGGGATCCAGGGTGCAACGGGTCGTAGAAGGTCTCGGTGGCACAGCGAGCGGGAGAGAATCGGACGATCGAGTGCCTCCCCCGGCGGGGAGAGATCGTGGTCATGCCGCCAGGCGGGTGCCGCGGCACCAGACGGCGCGGGTATTGAGGGTGTCGCTGATGTTGCTGGTCGGGCCGCCGTCGACCAGCAGGGGGTCGGCACGGAAGCCCTCGGCGATGCGGCCCGGTCGCTTTCCACGTCCGCCGCCGGACGAGGCAGGGCAGGCTGATCGGGCCCAGCAGCCGCCACGCCGCGGTTGCCGGCACGTGGGCCTTGCCTCTGTGTGGGCC
>NZ_JBHVHQ010001112.1:0-2342 GCF_042800135.1 Streptomyces sp. NPDC057654
CAGCGTCCGCCGTTCTCCTTGCCCAGCAGGCCGGCGCGGCGCAGCGCGTCGGCCATGGCGTCGTTGGCCGGGGCCGGGCCGCGCCCACCGCCCGAGCCGCCGCGACCGCCCGAGCCGCCCCGGCCGCCGCCGCCCTGGCGCTGCTGCGAGGACCGGTCGCGCTGACCGCCGACCTTCGGACGGCCCCCGGAACCCTGACCGCCGCCGCCGGAGCCACGGCCCGCGCCGGACGTACGGCCGCCGCCCGCCGGGGCCCCCGCCTCGTCGTCGAGCCGGAGCGTCAGGGAGATCCGCTTGCGCGGGATGTCCACGTCCATGACCTTGACGCGCACGATGTCGCCCGGCTTCACCACGTCACGCGGGTCCTTCACGAACGTCCTGGACATCGCCGAGACGTGCACCAGCCCGTCCTGGTGCACACCGACGTCCACGAACGCCCCGAATGCCGCCACATTCGTGACGACGCCCTCCAGCGTCATGCCCGGCTGGAGATCGCCGATCTTCTCGACGCCCTCCTTGAAGGTCGCGGTCTTGAAGGCGGGCCGGGGGTCGCGCCCCGGCTTCTCCAGCTCCTTGAGGATGTCCGTGACCGTGGGCAGACCGAACGAGTCGTCCACGAACTCGGCGGGCCGCAGCGACCGCAGCACCGTCGTGTTGCCGATGAGGGCCGCCACCTCGCTGCCCGCCGACTTCACCATGCGCCGCACCACCGGGTACGCCTCCGGGTGCACGCTGGACGCGTCCAGCGGGTCGTCGCCGCCGCGGATGCGCAGGAACCCCGCGCACTGCTCGTACGCCTTCGGGCCGAGCCGCGACACGTCCTTCAGGGCGCGGCGGCTCCGGAAGGGGCCGTTGGCGTCGCGGTGGGAGACGATGTTCTCCGCGAGCCCCGCGCCGATGCCCGAGACGCGGGAGAGCAGCGGCGCGGAAGCGGTGTTGACGTCCACGCCGACGCCGTTCACACAGTCCTCGACGACCGCGTCGAGGGAGCGGGAGAGCTTCACCTCGGACAGGTCGTGCTGGTACTGGCCGACGCCGATCGACTTCGGGTCGATCTTGACCAGCTCGGCGAGCGGGTCCTGGAGCCGCCGCGCGATGGACACCGCGCCGCGCAGCGACACGTCCATGTCCGGCAGCTCCTGCGAGGCGAACGCCGAAGCCGAGTACACGGAGGCGCCGGCCTCGGAGACCATCACCTTGGTGAGCTTCAGCTCCGGGTGCGCCGCGATGAGGTCGGCGGCGAGCTTGTCGGTCTCGCGGGACGCGGTGCCGTTCCCGATCGAGATCAGCTCGACGTCGTGCTCCCGTGCGAGCTGGGCGAGCGTCGCCAGGGACGCGTCCCACTTCTGCTGCGGCACATGCGGATAGATGACCGCGGTGGCGGCCACCTTGCCCGTCGCCTCGACGACGGCGACCTTCACGCCCGTACGGAAACCGGGGTCCAGGCCCATCGTGGCGCGCGTGCCGGCCGGGGCGGCGAGCAGCAGGTCGCGCAGGTTCGAGGCGAAGACCCGCACCGCCTCGTCCTCGGCGGCCTGGCGCAGCCGCAGCCGCAGGTCGATCCCGAGGTGCACCAGGATGCGGGTCCGCCAGGACCAGCGCACCGTGTCCGCGAGCCACTTGTCGGCGGGCCGGCCCCGGTCGGCGATGTCGAAGCGGCGCGCGATCGTCCGCTCGTACGCGCTCACCACGCCTTCCTGGGCTCCTTCCTGCTCCTCGGGCTCCAGGGAGAGGTCGAGGACCTCCTCCTTCTCGCCCCGGAACATGGCCAGCACCCGGTGCGAGGGCAGCTGCGTGAACGGCTCGGAGAAGTCGAAGTAGTCGGCGAACTTCGCGCCCGCCTCCTCCTTGCCCTCCCGCACCTTCGCGGCCACCTGCCCCCGCGACCACATGCGCTCGCGCAGCTCGCCGATCAGGTCGGCGTCCTCGCCGAACCGCTCGGTGAGGATCGCGCGGGCGCCCTCCAGCGCCGCCGCCGCGTCCGCGACGCCCGCCTCGGCGTTCACGAACGCGGCCGCCGCGGCGGCCGGCTCCACGCCCGGATCGCCCAACAGGCCGTCGGCCAGCGGCTCCAGGCCCGCCTCGCGCGCGATCTGCGCCTTGGTGCGCCGCTTGGGCTTGAAGGGGAGGTAGATGTCCTCCAGCCGCGCCTTGGAGTCGGCCGCGCGGATCTGCGCCTCAAGCGCCTCGTCCAGCTTGCCCTGCGAACGGACCGACTCCAGGATCGCGGTCCGCCGCTCCTCCAGCTCCCGCAGATACCGCAGCCGCTCCTCCAGGGAGCGCAGCTGCGCGTCGTCGAGCATCTCGGTCGCTTCCTTGCGGTAGCGGGCGATGAACGGCAC
>NZ_JBHVHQ010001113.1:0-2340 GCF_042800135.1 Streptomyces sp. NPDC057654
CCGCCCTGGTGTGAGGGGGCCCGTTCGGGCTCGCCGCTCAGGTCTTGCTGCGGAACTTGCGTACGGCCAGCGGCGCGGTCACCAGCGTGATGGCGACCGCCCAGGCGAGGGTGATCAGGACCGGCTGGGCGACCGCCCCGTGCCCGCTGAACAGGCTGCGCGAGGCGTCCGCGAGGTTGGACAGCGGGTTGACCTTGGTGAACCCCTCCAGCCAGCCCGGCATCGACGAGGTCGGCGTGAAGATCGAGCTGCCGAACTGGAGCGGCATGATCACGATCATCGCGAGGCCCTGGACGGCCTGCGGCGTCTTCATCGCCAGGCCCAGCAGAATGAAGATCCACATCAGCGAGGCGCCGAAGACCAGGGAGAGCACCACCGCGCCGAGCACGTGGAACACGGACCCGTCGATCGACATGCCCAGCACGAAGCCCATGATCAGCAGGATCGCCGTGGCGACCACCATGCGCCCGATCTCCACGACGATCTTCGCGATGAGGACGGAGGACCGGGCTATCGGCATGGTGCGGAACCGGTCCATCACCCCCTTGCGGAAGTCCTCGTTGACGCCGGTGCCCACCGCCATGGCGATGTTCATGCCGTTCATCGCCATGAGGCCGGGGATCAGGTAGCTGACGTACTCCTGCTGGTTGCCCTTGCCGGAGATCGCGCCGCCGAAGACGTACGTGAACAGCAGGGTGAAGATGACCGGCATCAGCAGGACGTCGAACATCGACTCCGGGTCCTGCTTGATCTGGAGCAGGTTGCGGCGGGCGAGCGCGCCGATGTGCCGCAGGTTGGCGCGCAGGCCGATGCGGCCCTCGCCGTCGTTCGTGGGCCGCGCGGGCGCGGTCAGGGTGGCGGCGCTCATGCGCGTACCTCGCTTCGGTGGGTGCTGCGGTGGTGTCGAGCGTCATGACGGGAGCTCATACGGCGGCCCCGGCGCGCTCCTGCGCACGGGCACCGGAGTCCGCGCCGCCGTCCCCGTCCTCGTCCCCGTCGGCCAGGGACGTCTTCTGGCCGGTGATGGCCAGGAACACCTCGTCCAGGCTGGGCAGATGGGTGTCGATCCCGGCGATCGCGAAGCCGCGCTCGCCCAGCAGGCCGACGACGGCCGTGAGCTGCTCGTCGCTGATGATCGCGACGTTGACGACGCCCTCGGCCTCGTCGATGGTCGCGCCGCCGACGCCGTCCAGCCCGGCCTGGGCCAGCGCGCCGACCATGCGGGGCAGTTCGCCGCGGTCCGTCGGGCGGATCCGCAGGGTGCGGCCGCCGACCTTCGCCTTCAGCTCGTTCACCTCGCCGCCGGCTATGACGCGGCCGCGGTCGAAGACGGTCAGCTCGTGGGCGAGCTGCTCCGCCTCCTCCATGTACTGCGTGGTGAGGAGCACGGTGCTGCCCTCGCCGACCATCCGCTGCACCTCCTCCCACACCTCGTTGCGGGTGCGCGGGTCGAGGCCGGTGGTCGGCTCGTCCAGATAGAGAACGGAGGGATGCCCGGTCAGGGACGCCGCCAGGTCGAGGCGGCGCCGCATGCCGCCGGAGTACTGCATCGCGGGCTTCTTGGCGGCGTCCGTCAGCGAGAACCGCTCCAGCAGGTCGTCCGCCCGGCGGCGGGCCTCGGTGCGGGAGAGGTCGAGCAGCCGCCCGATCATGTACAGGTTCTCGTACCCGGACAGCTTCTCGTCCACCGAGGCGTACTGCCCCGTCAGCCCGATCACCCGGCGCAGCTGCCGGGGCTGCTTGAGCACGTCGTACCCGGCCACCCGCGCGGTCCCCGCGTCGGGCCGCAGCAGCGTCGCCAGCACCCGTACGAGCGTGGTCTTCCCCGCCCCGTTCGGCCCCAGCACACCGAGGATCGTCCCCTCGCGCACATCGAGGTCCACTCCGTCCAGGGCCTTGGTCGCGCCGTAGTGCTTGACCAGCCCCCGGACCTCCACGGCGTTGCCGCCGCTCTTCTTGAGGTCGTTGTATCGCGTCATGGCAACAAGGTCCCAGGCCCCGTCGACAGGACACCGACAGCCCGCCGACATGTGCTTGGCGGCGCCGATGGGGTGCCGATACGCGCCGGGCGCGCCCGGTGCCGCGGACGTTCCGGCCGGTCGCCGGGCCCACCGTTGCCGGCTGCGCCGACAGGGGCGGGTAAGGGCGTGACGACCGCCGGGGCGTCGCGTGCCCGTTCCGGGCACGTGCGGCCGGGGCAAGGCCGGGGTGCGGCCGGGCACCGCCGCCCGGCGGGATGGCGTACGAGCTGCCCCGCCGGGGCCTTGCGGCGTCGACGGAGGGGGGCGGGCCACCGTACGGGCCGTCCGCTCGGCCGGGCCGGGGCCGGGTGCAGGGGCG
>NZ_JBHVHQ010001114.1:0-2340 GCF_042800135.1 Streptomyces sp. NPDC057654
CCGACACGGCCACCGTGATCGCCGTGTCGGCGGCCCGCGGCGGGTTCGGACCGATGACCACCGTCCAGCAGTCGATCACCTTCCAGCGCCCGGTCACCGGCACGGACGTGCTGGTCAGGGCGTGTGTCACCAAGCTCGGGCGGCGACTGGCGTTCGCCGATATTACGCTGACCACGCAGGGCCGGGACGAGCCGGTCGCGCACGCCACGACCGTCTACGCGATCGCCGGCTGAGGCGGCGGTCGCCCCGGCGGCGACCGGGGCGACGGGGCCGGGGCGAGGACGTCCGCGCGCGGACTCGCGCGGCGGGATCTTGCCCTCGGCCCCCTTGAGCCGATCGCCCGCAATGGCTTAGGTGGTACGGAGCACCACGCCCGGCGGCGACGGAAGTCGCGGCAGCAGCGGACGGGAGGCACAGGTCATGCCGCACAGGCAGCACACCGCACGAGCCGTCACGGAGACCGAGTCCGAGGATCTCGTGCACGGCATCTGCTTCAAGACCGGGCCGCCGCGCCGGGTCGGGGTCGAACTCGAATGGCTCCTGCACGACCTGCACGACCCGCTGCGCCCCGTCGCCCCGGCCCGTATGAGAGCCGCCGCCGACCGGGCCCGCACCCTGCCGCTGAGATCGGCGCTCACCTTCGAGCCCGGCGGTCAGCTGGAGCTCAGCTCGCTGCCCGCCGAATCCCTCGCCGCCTGCGTCGCGGACACCGCCCGCGACCTGGAGCTCATCAGAGCCGCACTGGGCGAATTCGGGATCGCGCTCGCCGGACACGGCAAGGACCCCGGGCACACGCCGTGCCGCCTGCTGCGCGAGGCGCGCTACGACGCCATGGAGTCCTACTTCGACCGGCGCGGGCCGGCCGGGCGGACCATGATGAGCCGCACCGCGTCCGTGCAGGTCTGCGTGGACGCCGGCCATGAGGAGCCCGGACCGCTGGGCTTCGGACGGCGCTGGCGGCTGGCGCATCTGCTCGGCGCGGTCCTGGTGGCCGCGTTCGCGAATTCGCCACTGCACCTGGGGCGGCCGACGGGTTGGCGCTCGGCCCGGCAGGCGACGTGGGCGCAGCTGGACCCCGGCCGCACTCTCGCGCCGCCGGACGACTGCGCCGATCCGCGGGCGGCGTGGACGGCGTACGCGCTCGACGCGCCGGTGATGTGCGTACGGGCCGACGACGGACCGTGGGAGATGCCCGAGGCGCTGTCCTTCCGCGCCTGGGCGCGCGGCGGGCGGCCCCGGCCGCCCACACAGGACGATCTCGCCTACCACCTGACGACGCTGTTCCCGCCCGTGCGGCCGCGCGGCCACCTCGAACTGCGCATGATCGACGCGCAGCCCGGCGACGACGGCTGGCTGGTGCCGCTCGCCGTGACCGCGGCGCTCTTCGACGACCCGACCGCGGCCGAGACCGCCTACCGGGCCGTCAAACCCCTTGCGGACACGGCTGGTTCGCTGCCCGCGCCGGGCAATCCGCTGTGGCTGGGCGCCGCCCGGCACGGCCTCGCGGACCCCGAGCTGCACGCCGCGGCCGTCGGCTGCTTCGACGCGGCACTGGAGGCCCTGCCCCGGCTGGGCGCGCCGCCGCATGTGAGGAGCGCCGTCGCCGACTTCACCGACCGGTACGTGGCCCGCCGCCGATGTCCGGCCGACGACCTGCTGGAGACCGCCACCGGCGAGGAGACGCCCCGATGACCTCTCTTGATCTGGACCCCGGCCCGCTGCGGCGGCGTGCCGCGGCGGCACTGACCGCCGCGCGCGAGCGCACCCGCGTACTGACGGGCTGTGTCGACGAACACGAACTCACCGCCCAGCACTCGCCCTTGATGTCGCCGCTCGTCTGGGACCTGGCCCATATCGGCAACCAGGAGGAGCTGTGGCTGCTGCGGGCGGTCGGCGGGCAGGACGCGCTGCGCCCCGAGATCGACTCCGTGTACGACGCCTTCGAGCACCCGCGCGCGGAGCGTCCGGCGCTGCCGCTGCTGCCGCCCGCCGAGGCGCGCGGCTATGTCGCGGACGTACGCGACCGGGTGCTGGACGTGCTGGCCGACGCGCCGCTGCACGGGCGGCCGCTGGTGGACGCGGCCTTCGCGTTCGGCATGGTCGCGCAGCACGAGCAGCAGCACGACGAGACGATGCTGATCACCCATCAGCTGCGGCGCGGCCCCGCCGCGCTCAGCGCACCCGAGCCGCCGAGCGCGCCCGTGTCGGCGGCGCTGCTGCCGACCGAAGTGCGGGTGGAGGGCGGCCCGTTCATGATGGGCACGTCCACCGAGCCGTGGGCGCTGGACAACGAGCGCCCCGCCCACCGGCACTTCGTGCCCGCCTTCCACATCGACACGC
>NZ_JBHVHQ010001115.1:0-2337 GCF_042800135.1 Streptomyces sp. NPDC057654
GGCGTTGGTGCGCCGCCCGACCCGCCAGCGGCCCTTGCGGGTCGCGCCGCCGAAGACGGCTATGAGGTTCTCGGCCGCGGCGTCGGTGCCGGAGTGCGGCGGCGGGGCGTAGCCGGAGGCCGCGGCAGGCTCCGGGCGGCCGGTCCGGCGTCCGGCGGCGGGCAGGTCGCGGACGATCGGCTCCAGCTCGCCGAGCGTCCTGGCGCCGTAGACCGAGCCGATCCGCTCGGCGTGCTCGTCGGCGGTGAGCCGCCCCTCCGCCAGGGCCTCGCGCAGGATGTCCGCGACCCGGTCGCGATCGGCGTCGGAGGCGCGGTACTCCCCCTCGCCCGCCGGTTCGGCCGTGGCCGCCGGCCGCTCTTCCGGCGAGGGCCCCTTCCGGAACCGGACCGCGGGCCCGTCCTGGGAGGAGGGCGCGGTCGGCTGCTGGGGTCGCTTTTCGAGCGAAGACTCATCCACGGGCACCAGCGTAGCGAAACGCGATAGATCGCGACAGGCGGTGTTTGCGGCGCTCTACTGAGCCTTACCTCACAACCGTCCCCGTCCGGCCGGGTTCTACTCTGGTGGGCGCTGCCGAGGACGTCAGCTGTCGCAGTCTGCCGAGTGAGGAATGGCCGCAATGCCCCCTGTCCCTGAGTTCTCCTACACGGATCTGCTCCCCCTGGGTGAGGACGACACTCCGTACCGTCTCGTCACCTCCGAGGGCGTCTCCACCTTCGAGGCGGACGGCCGTACGTTCCTCAAGGTCGAGCCGGAGGCGCTGCGCAAGCTCGCCGCCGAGGCCATGCACGACATCTCGCACTATCTGCGCCCCTCCCACCTCGCGCAGCTGCGCCGCATCCTGGACGACCAGGAGGCCAGCGCCAACGACCGCTTCGTCGCGCTGGACCTGCTCAAGAACGCCAACATCGCGGCGGCCGGCGTGCTGCCGATGTGCCAGGACACCGGCACCGCGATCGTGATGGGCAAGCGCGGGCAGCACGTGCTGACCCAGGGCGGCGACGAGGAGGCCCTCAGCCGCGGCATCTTCGACGCGTACACGGAGCTGAATCTGCGCTACTCGCAGATGGCCCCGCTGACGATGTGGGACGAGAAGAACACCGGGACCAACCTGCCGGCCCAGATAGAGCTGTACGCGACGGACGGCGGCGCGTACAAGTTCCTCTTCATGGCCAAGGGCGGCGGCTCCGCCAACAAGTCCTTCCTCTTCCAGGAGACGAAGGCCGTCCTCAATGAGGCGAGCATGATGAAGTTCCTGGAGGAGAAGATCCGCTCGCTCGGCACGGCCGCGTGCCCGCCGTACCACCTGGCGATCGTCGTCGGCGGCACCAGCGCCGAGTTCGCGCTCAAGACCGCGAAGTACGCCTCGGCGCACTACCTGGACGAGCTGCCCGCCGAGGGCTCCCCCGCCGGGCACGGCTTCCGGGACCGGGAGCTGGAGCAGCAGGTCTTCGAGCTGACGCAGAAGATCGGCATCGGCGCGCAGTTCGGCGGCAAGTACTTCTGCCACGACGTACGGGTCGTGCGGCTGCCCCGGCACGGCGCGTCCTGCCCGGTGGCCATCGCCGTCTCCTGCTCCGCCGACCGCCAGGCCGTCGCGAAGATCACGGCCGAGGGCGTCTTCCTGGAGCAGCTGGAGCGGGACCCGGCGCGCTTCCTGCCGGAGACGACCGACGAGCAGCTGACCGAGGGCGCCGGGCCGGACCTGGAGGCCGTACGGATCGACCTCGACCGGCCGATGGACGACATCCTCGGCGAGCTGACCAAGCACCCGGTCAAGACCCGGCTGTCGCTGACCGGCACCCTGGTCGTCGCCCGCGACATCGCGCACGCGAAGATCAAGGAGCGGCTGGACGCGGGCGAGGAGATGCCGGAGTACCTCAAGGACCACCCGGTGTACTACGCGGGTCCGGCCAAGACCCCCGAGGGGTACGCGTCCGGGTCCTTCGGGCCGACGACGGCGGGCCGGATGGACGCTTACGTGGAGCAGTTCCAGGCGGCGGGCGGCTCCAAGGTGATGCTCGCCAAGGGCAACCGCTCCGGGCAGGTCACCGCCGCGTGCAACGCGCACGGCGGCTTCTACCTCGGCTCGATCGGCGGCCCGGCGGCCCGGCTCGCGCAGGACTGCATCAAGAAGGTCGAGGTCCTGGAGTACGAGGAACTCGGCATGGAGGCGGTCTGGCGGATCGAGGTCGAGGACTTCCCGGCGTTCATCGTGGTGGACGACAAGGGCAACGACTTCTTCGCCGACCCGGCGCCGGAGCAGCCGTTCGTCACCAGCATCCCGGTCCGCCAGGGGTCGTGACGTACGCCCGTCCCCGGCTCGGACAGCGGTTC
>NZ_JBHVHQ010001116.1:0-2332 GCF_042800135.1 Streptomyces sp. NPDC057654
GCCTTCTGGCCAGCCCCGAGGCGCGCAGCCCGGCCGCCCACTCATGGAGCCGCGGCAGGCCCTGCGCCGCGAGGACGCCGGGGTCGCCGTGCAGCCGCAGTCGCAGCTGCGGCTGTTCCTGGTCGCGGTAGCGCAGGAAGAACCAGCGGTCGACGCCCTCGGGCGGCAGCGAGTGCAGCAGCGCCGGCAGCTCGGTGGCGATCAGCTCGTCCTGGCGCTCGGCGGCGCAGTACACGGATGCGTACAGCCACTGGCCGCCGGGCAGGTGCTCGGCCGGTGCGGGACGCGGCGGCGACAGCCGGTTGCGGGGCTCCGCGGTGGCGTCGAGCTGGGCGGGCTGGGCGGGCTGGGCGGGCCGGGAGGGCTGAGCGGGCTGGGGACCGTACCGCGTGACCATGGGGAAGACGACCTCGTTGCGGTGCGTGCCCAATGGACCGACCAGCCATCCGGCGTCCTGCCCCGCCCCGGCCTCCACCTCGAAGAGCTCGGCGCCGGGCCGCCGGCCGAGCTCGCGGCGGAGCAGCCGCAGATGCTGCGGACGGGTGAGGTCCAGTTCGAGGCGCTGGTCGGAGAAGGAGAGGCAGACCCGGTCGGGGACCCGCCAGCGCGAGCGCCACGCTGCGACCGCCTCCGCCCACCGCTCGAAGGGCGCCTCCGTGTCGCGCACCGCGTCCGTGGCGCGCCAGCGGGCTTGCGAGAGGACCGTACGCCCGCAGCGCACCCGCGGCAGGAACGGCAGACTCGACGCGAGGCCCCAGTCCCAGGGCCGCCAGCGCCGCACGCCGCTGAGCGAGATCTCCCGCAGGAACCGCGCGGTGTTCGGGGCCTGCCACTGGGAGTCGAGCATATGGAACGCGGTGGGGATCACCTCCCGGCCGCTGCGCCGGTCCACGACGAACAGCCGCTGGATGTCCGCGCCCACGGCGAGGTCCGCCAGGTCCAGGTGGCCGGGCGCGGCCGGGTCCGCGTACACCGCGACGGGCACCTTGCGCTCCAGCCACTGCGGAACCTGCGAGACGTTTCCGCTGCGGGAGTGCGAGGTCTGGTAGCTGAGCTGGGCGGGCAGGGCCTCGGGGTTGCGGTGGCCCACCGAGCGGGCGAGCGCGGCCAGGGCCGCCCGCGTCTCGTCGGGAAGCAGATAGGCGAACCGGCCGAACATGCCCCCGGCCGTCTGCGAGCCCGCCGTCACCACCAGCCGGAAGTCGCCGTCCTGGAGTGCGGCGGGGGAGTCCGCGAGGAGCTTGGTCCACAGTTCCAGCGAGGCGGGCGGGGTGCCGCCGGACCGCGCCAGCGCGCGGATCACGGGGTCGTCTTCGTCGTCCGCCAGCACCACCTCGGCCGCCCCGGCCAGCAGCGACTCCTGGGCCAGCTCGGTGAGCAGCCGGTCCCGCTCGGTCTCGGTGACGGCCTCCGGCCGCGCGAACCGGTGGCTCGGCGGCATGTTGTACCCGGCGGGCGCGCCCAGCCCGACGTCCGGGTCGAGCAGCTCCTTCACGGGCACGAACCGGTCCGTGCTGTACCGCTCCAGGAACGCCTCGTGGTACTGGCGCAGATGGGCCGGGCCGCTCTCCTCGGGCGCCAGCCGCCACAGCAGCCGCGCGGCCCGCTCCGCCTCGGCGGCCACCTCCCGGGGCAGCGTCACATCGGCGTCCAGCGCCAGGTCCACCTGGACGAGCCGGTCGGCCGGGCGCAGCCGCGCCATCCGGCCCGTGACGCTCCGCCAGGGCCCGAGCCCCTGCCCGGCCTCCTGTCGTGCGTAGTCCGCCAACGCGTCGCGTACGGACCGCAGTTCGGCCAGCTCCGGTACGGGCGTGGGGTCCGGCAGCGCCCCGAGGGCGTCGAGGACGTGACCGAGCGGGTCGGTGGCCTCCAGCGGCGGTCGCGCCTCGGTGAGCAGGATGTCCTTCTCCACCAGCTGCGTCAGCATCCGCCGGGCGGCCTCCGCCGGAGCGCCGGGGAAGGACTCGGCGAGCTGCCGCTCCAACTCGCCGAAGCGCACCGGGCCGCGCGCCCGCTCCGTCACCAGCCGCAGCGCCGAGGTGTGACGCACGCTCACCTCGTGCACGGTGCGGTGCGCGCGCACCTGGTCGGCGGCGTGCGGCAGATAGGGCAGTACGAGCCGTCGGCCGCGTACGAAGCAGAGGTTGTTGAGGGTGACGCGCAGTTGGCGCAGCAGCTCCGGCCGCCGCTCCCAGTCGGTCAGCAGCGCCGTGAGCCACTGCCGGTCGGGGCGCACGGCCCGGCGGTGCTCCGTCCCGAAGCGGACCTTCGCCGCACCGTCGCCGACGTCGTCGCCATCGGCGAACGCCGCCGTGGCGACCCCGGCCATCAG
>NZ_JBHVHQ010001117.1:0-2310 GCF_042800135.1 Streptomyces sp. NPDC057654
TGCCCATTCCCTCGGCGGAGGCGACGGAGACGACAGAGCCCGCACGGCGGCTGGTCGCGCTCTGCCGCGGCGACATCGATCCCGCCCGGCGCGCCTTCCTCGCAGGAGCGGAGTACCGCCCCGCCGACCCGCGCCTGCCCGACTGGTCCGACGCCGGCGGCGACCGGCCCCCCTCCGGCCCGCTGGGCCGGGCCGCCCCGGTGGACATCCGGATGCTCGACGACATGGCGTGGCTCTTCTCGTCCCTGTCATCCGCGCACGGCGGCGCCCACGCCCGGACGTCCCTGGCCTCCTATCTGGCCGACGACGTGGCCCCGCTGCTGCTCACCCGGGCGTCCGACGGCCTGCACAGCCAACTGTGCGCCCGTGCCGCCCGCCTGACCCATCTGCTCGCCACCATGACCGCCGACACCGGCTACGAGGGGCTCGCCCAGCTCTATTTCCGGACCGCCCTGTCCATGGCGCGCGAAGGCGGCGACCGCCGCACCTACGCGATCACGTTGCGCGTCATGAGCGGCCAGGCCCTGCGCCTCGGCCACCCCGGAACAGCCACCCGGCTCATCCAAGAAGCCGTCCGCACCGCCGAACCCGGCGCCGGCCCCGACCTCACCTCCTTTCTCCTCACCCAGCGCGCCCTCATCCACGCCGACGGCGGCCGGACCCGGCTCGCCCTCGCCGACCTGGACGCCGCCGAGGAGGAACACGGCGGCTCGGCGGGGGCCGCCGGACCCTTCACCGCCTACCCCCGGGCCGGGCTGGACTACCAGCGCGCGGCGGTCTTCCGCGCCCTCGGCCGGCCGGACGACTCCCTGGCAGCTCTCCAAGGCGCCGTACGCCACCGGAAGTCCGCCCAACGGCTGCACTACGCCCTGACCCAGGCCCGGCTGGCCGAGAGCCTCCTGCGCGTCGGCCACCTGGAGGCCGCCTGCTCCCACTGGCACACCTTCCTGGACCACTATCCGCACCTGCGGTCCGTACGGATCGACCATGCCCTGGACCGCCTCCAACGCGCCCTGCTCGCCTTCCCCCGGCAGCCGTACGCCGCCGCTCTCGGCGACCGGGCCCGCGCACTCGCCTCCCCGGTCCGCGGCCACTGATCCACGGCCACTGATCCGCACGACCGCTTCAGCGGGTGGGCGAGGAGTTCCGGCTCAGGACTGTGCGCGCATTTTGATGACACGCTCGGTCGGCGGCGGGGCGACAGGATCGTTCCAGGCGAAGGACGCCCCCTCGGGCTGATCGAGCTGATCGGGCTGCCCGTGCCGGACGTCCTTGAGAACGGTGATGGCCAGATCCCGCAGCGCGCCCGTATGCACGGCGAGCGTCTGGCGGGTACGGGCGTCCTCCGGGTCCGCCAGCAGGATGCGGGCGGCAGTGTTGGCGGCGCGCAAGCGCGGCTTCTGCGCCGCGCGGTGCGCACGGGGCAGGGAGCGCCAGGCGGTATTGGCGACGGTGATCAGGCGCCAGAGCTCGTTGGACGCCGGATCGACATCGTAGAAACGCAGCCCGTACCGGCCCACGAGCCAATAGGAGACGGTCAGCACCAGCGCGACCGAGGCGTCGAGGGCCGGCCAGGAACGGAGGAGGTAGTGGCGGCCCAGGACCGCGTCGAGAAGGGCGGCCACGCCTGCGCCGCCCGCGCCGAACAGAACTGCCGCGACCGCGCCGAAGAACGCGACGGCCGGGATCAAACCGACCCCGTTCTCGCTGTCCATCCGCAGCAGTCCTCGCCAATGGGGTGCGAGATACCGGGCGTAGCGGACGATTTTCGGTGCGGGCTCAGTGATGGCGATGCGCTTCGCCCAGCTCACGGCCACGGGAACTCGCTCCTCGATCGGAGGTTCGCACGAAGGATCATATCCACGACAACGAAGCGACAGAATCACGGATACGTCCGCCATCACCCGATCAGGTCACCGAATAGAAAATCCCTCCGACCGGCCGGGCGCATGAGCGGGCGTATTCATGATTATGACCGCGCCACAAAGATCATGTGATGGGTGATCGCCTCGATTGCGGAATGGAACCCCGTGCCTCACTTGTCCGAAGACATAGAGGCATTCCCCGCCATGTCATATGACACATCCGCCTATCGATGGCCAACCCGCTCCGGAGCGAGGAGAGTTGTAGGAGCACGGGCGACATTCCTGGCTCAACACGTGAACCGGAACGTAGGCGGCACACGGAGACAGGCGTCAGGAGCCGCGATGCCGCGCGGGGGGTGCCTCTATGTCTTTCGTCAAGGCGCCCCTGTGGGGTGTGGGTGGGTTCGGGGTCATGCGGCGAGTTCGATGTCCTTCGGCTCGCGGG
>NZ_JBHVHQ010001118.1:0-2302 GCF_042800135.1 Streptomyces sp. NPDC057654
CAGCGACGACCGACGGAAGCACCGGGGCAGCGGACCCCCGGGCGGCCGCGGCCAGCGAGAGAATCGCTTTGAACCGCGAGACACCCCCGGTGTTCGCGGCCGCCGAGCGGGCCACGACCCGCGCCGTTGAACACCTTTTGGCACAACAGGACCCACAGGGCTGGTGGAAGGGCGACCTGGAGACGAACGTCACCATGGACGCCGAGGATCTCCTCCTCCGTCAGTTCCTGGGTATCCAAGACGAGAAGACGACGAAAGCGGCCGGAGCGTTCATCCGGTCGCAGCAACGATCCGACGGAACCTGGGCCACCTTCTACAAAGGCCCCGGAGACCTCTCGGCCACCATCGAGGCCTATGTGGCCCTGCGGCTCGCCGGCGACGCGCCGGACGACGCCCACATGGCCGCCGCGTCCGCCTGGATCCGCGGCAAGGGCGGCATCGCAGCCTCCCGCGTGTTCACCCGCATCTGGCTGGCCCTTTTCGGCTGGTGGAAGTGGGAGGACCTGCCGGAACTGCCGCCCGAAATCGTGTACTTGCCCAAGCGGTTCCCGCTCAACATCTACGATTTCGGCTGCTGGGCCCGGCAGACCATCGTGCCGCTCACCGTCGTCTCGGCGCTGCGGCCCGTACGGCCCGCGCCGTTCCCGCTCGACGAGCTGCACACCGACCCGCTGCGGCCCAGCCCGCCGCGGCCGATGGCGCCCGCCGCCAGCTGGGACGGCGCGTTCCAGCGGCTGGACAAGGCGCTGCACGCCTACCGGAAGTTCACCGTCCGCCCGCTGCGCCGCGCCGCCCTGAAGTCCGCGGCCCGCTGGATCATCGAGCGGCAGGAGAACGACGGCTGCTGGGGCGGCATCCAGCCGCCCGCCGTCTACTCCGTCATCGCCCTGCACCTCCTCGGCTACGACCTCGACCACCCGGTGCTGCGCGCCGGACTGGAGTCGCTCGACCGGTTCGCGGTATGGCGTGAGGACGGCAGCCGGATGATCGAGGCGTGCCAGTCCCCGGTCTGGGACACCTGCCTCGCCACCATCGCGCTCGCCGACGCGGGCGTGCCCCCCGACCACCCGGCGCTCGTCAAGGCCGTCGGCTGGATGGTGGACGAGCAGATCGACCGCCCCGGCGACTGGTCGGTCAAGCGCCCCGGCCTCGCCCCCGGCGGCTGGGCCTTCGAATTCCACAACGACAACTACCCGGACATCGACGACACCGCCGAGGTCGTGCTCGCCCTCAAGCGGGTGCGCCACCCCGACGCCGAGCGCGTCGACGACGCCGTCCGCCGGGCCGTCCGCTGGAACCTCGGCATGCAGTCGAAGAACGGCGCGTGGGCCGCCTTCGACGTCGACAACACCAGCCCGTTCCCCAACCGGCTGCCGTTCTGCGACTTCGGCGAGGTCATCGACCCGCCGTCCTCGGACGTCACCGCTCACGTGGTCGAGATGCTCGCCGCCGTCGGCCTCCAGCACGACCCGCGCACCCGGCGCGGCATCGACTGGCTCCTCGCCGAGCAGGAGGAGAACGGCGCCTGGTTCGGCCGCTGGGGCGTCAACTACGTCTACGGCACCGGCTCCGTGCTCCCCGCGCTCGCGGCCGTCGGCATCCCCGCCTCGCACCGGGCCGTCCGGCGCGCCGTCGCCTGGCTCGAAGGGGCGCAGAACGACGACGGCGGCTGGGGCGAGGACCTGCGCTCCTACGCCGACCCCGAGTGGATCGGACGCGGCGTGTCCTCCGCCTCGCAGACCGCCTGGGCGCTGATGGCGCTCCTCGCGGCCGGCGAACGGCAGGGCAAGGCTGTCGAGCGCGGCGTCGCCTGGCTGGCCGAGACCCAGCTGCCGGACGGGTCCTGGGACGAGCCGTACTTCACCGGTACCGGCTTCCCCTGGGACTTCTCCATCAACTACCACCTGTACCGGCAGGTCTTCCCCGTCACGGCCCTCGGCCGCTACGTGCACGGAGACCTCTTCACCGCCGGCCGTCAGGAGAGCTGATGGCACCAGGCACGGGCGCACCCCGCCCCGCACCGCTGCTGATCGCCTGTGCGCTCGGCATCGAACGCCTCGCGCTGCGCGGCGACCGAAGCGACGCGGCCGGGCCCGTGACCGTACTGCGCACCGGAATGGGGCCCCTGGCGGCGGAACGTGCCGTCGCACAGGCGCTCGGCGACGAGGCGGCGGCCGGCCGGACCGCCGTCATCGCCACCGGCTTCTGCGCCGGCCTGGTCCCCGGAATGCATCCGGGCGATCTGGTCGTCGCCGTGGAGACCGAGGACCCCACCGGGCGAATCGAGTGCACCGGCGCCGAG
>NZ_JBHVHQ010001119.1:0-2301 GCF_042800135.1 Streptomyces sp. NPDC057654
GACCAGATCCAGCTGTCGACCCGCACGGTCCCCTCGTCTGAAGCCATGCCACGACTCTATAGCCAGGGTCCGACAACGCCCCCGTGATCGGGGAGGGGGCGGGCGTACGACCGGGCGCGCGGGCCCCGTAGGCCACCCGGCCCGCACAGGCCACGCCGAGCGGCTCGATTCGCCCCCTTAACGCCACGGGCCTGTTCAGGCCATAATCCGACGGCCAGTCATCTGACGAGCCGTGACCCGACGGCCCGTCGGCGGCATGCCGAAACGGATCGTCGAGGGGACGGATACATGAGCGTGGACCGGCGCGGATTCCTGCGGGGCGCGGCGGCGCTCTCGGCCACCGGACTGCTGGGGTACGCGAGCGCGCCTCCGGCGACGGCGGCGCCCCTCGTCCCCGGGCGCGCCCCGGCCCGTACCCGTGCCCGTACCCTGACCGCCCAGGACTGGCTGTCCGGGATCGCGGACAGCACCCCCGTCCAGCGGCTCACGCTGCCGGGCACGCATGACTCGGGCGCGCGGTTCGGCGGTGCGTACGTGGCGTGCCAGACCCTGACCGTCGCGGAGCAGCTGACCGCGGGCATCCGGTTCCTGGACGTCCGCTGCCGCGCCGTGGACGGCGTCTTCGCCATCCACCACGCCGCGTTCTACCAGAAGCTGATGTTCGGCGACGTCCTCATAGCCTGCCGGGACTTCCTGCGCGCGCATCCCTCGGAAACCGTTCTGATGCGGGTCAAGCAGGAGTACTCGGAGGTCTCCGACGCGGATTTCCGCAAGATCTTCGATGTCTATCTGGACGACAAGGGCTGGCGCTCCCTGTTCCGGCTGGACGGCACGCTCCCGGCGCTGGGCGAGGCGCGGGGGAAGGTCGTGCTGCTCGGCGACAACGGCGGCCTGCCCGGAGTGCGCTACGGGGACGGGAACCTCTTCGACATCCAGGACGACTACATGGCGGAGCCCTTCGCCAAGTACCCCAAGATCGAGGCCCAGTTCCGCAAGGCCGCGCACGAGCCCGGCAAGCTCTATATGAACTACGTGAGCACCGCGGCCCTGATGCCGCCCCAGTGGAACGCGAACCGCCTCAACCCCCAGGTCAGGAAGTTCCTCGGCGGCTCCGAGGCCGAGGGGTGGACCGGCCTGGGCATCGTCCCCATGGACTTCCCGACGGCCACGTCCGGACTGATAGAGGCGGCGATCAAGCACAATCCGAGGTGAGCGGAGAGAGGCCGCCTCACGCGTCCATGTAGGTCTCGCCGCCGAGTTCGAAGCGCGCCGTCCCGGCGGTGGTGTTGGCGAGCCAGGCGCGGAAGGGCTCGATGTCGGCCTCCGGGAGGCCGATCTCGATGCGTACGTCCGTGCCGTAGCCGACGTCGCGCACGGTGCGGCCGGTGGCGCGCAGGTCGTTCTCCAGCCTTCCGGCCCGCTGGTGGTCGACGACCACCGTCGCCAGCCGGAACCGCTGCCGGGTGACGGTGCCCAGCGTGTCGAGGGCCTCGCCGACCACCCCGCCGTACGCGCGGATGAGCCCGCCCGCGCCGAGCTTGACGCCGCCGAAGTAGCGGGTGACGACGGCGACCGCGTACCGGATCTCGCGCCGTACGAGCATCTGGAGCATCGGCACTCCGGCGGTGCCGCCGGGTTCGCCGTCGTCGCTCGCCTTCTGCACGCCGCCGTCGGCCCCGATGACGTACGCGAAGCAGTGGTGCCTGGCGGTGGGGTGCTCCCTGCGGACGCGCTCGATGAAGCCCTGCGCCTCCTCCTCCGTGGCGGCGGGCGCGAGCGCGCAGAGGAAGCGCGACTTGTTGATCTCGATCTCGTGGACGCCTTCGCGCGCCACCGTCCGGTACTGCTCCTGCATCCCGTCACCCTATGCCGAGCCGAGCGGCGGGCATGCGGCGGGAATGCCCCGCCGCGGCCTTTCGTTGTGCGGGCATGTACGCAGACGACGCGACGCTTCGCAAGATCCTGACCTCGACGGGCGACACCTGGGCCGTCGTCGGCCTGTCCACCAACGAGCAGCGCGCCGCCTACCGCGTCGCCGCCTTCCTCCAGCACTACGGCAAGCGCGTCGTCCCGGTGCACCCCAAGGCCGAGACGGTCCACGGCGAACGCGGCTACGCCTCGCTGTCCGAGATCGACTTCCCCGTCGACGTGGTGGACGTGTTCGTCAACTCCCACCTGGCGGGCCCGGTCGCCGACGAGGCCGTGGCGATCGGCGCGAAGGCCGTCTGGTTCCAGCTGGGCGTGATCGACGAAGCGGCGTACGAGCGTACGCGCGCGGCCGGCCTCGACATGGTCATGGAC
>NZ_JBHVHQ010001120.1:0-2301 GCF_042800135.1 Streptomyces sp. NPDC057654
CGACCAACCCACCCCACCCCCTCGCGGCAGCAGCCAGCCCTGACCCCGGCCAAGAACGCCGCCGCAGGCAGTGACCGCACCCCAGCCCGCCCCCTCCCTCCCGCTGCCGGCGTTCTGGGCCCGAAGGGTCCGAGGCGAAACCCGCACCACAGCACCGGCAATGCCGCCCCACGCGGCAGCCACCCCCACTCTCACCCCCACCCCCATCAGCAGCTACGACGACACCCCGAGTTCAAACTCGGTAGTCGGCATTCTCAGGAATGCGAAGCCCCTGGAAGGCCGATAAACGGCCCGTTCCAGGGGCTTCGCATTCAGGAGATCACTGGCCCCACTTCAGCCATGCGTACAGTGCGAACGACACCGCGAGCGAGGCCAAATACTGGATGGTCAGTCTTCTGGTCGCCGGTTCCGACTGGCTGGCCGGTGTGCCCAGGGGATCCTCGCCCTGCCGCACCGCTATGCGCACGTCCGCGCGGCGCCCCACCGCGCCGAGAGTGAACGCCAGGACCACCGTGGAATATATGGAGAGCAGCGTTGTGAGGTCGTGGCCCCGCAGCTTTCCCATGGTCGACAGGAAACACACCCCGAGGAGGGGCACGAGAGAGACCTTACTTCTGGCCTTGGCGCTCGGCAGTATGGGCAGCCAAACAGCTAGGAAGAGGGCCGTCGTGACGACGGTGATGACCCACCAGACATTTTCAGATATGTGAGGGGCGTGCAAGATTCTCTCCCTTACCCATGCGGGCCCGGTCGGCGGAGTCGGTCTCCCGTCGACTGCGATGGCCACCGCCATTATCCCTGATCGGCGCAGCAAACCGGACCTGCCGGTCGGTTTGCTTCAACTGGGCTTCTTTCGCTGCAAGTTGGCAGCTTCGAATTCGGTGGGCCTTCTCCCTGCCTCGCGTCCGGGAATTCTGGCCGCCGTTCCCCGGAAGCATTTCTTCCGCTTATGGCGCGGGGTGGTGACCGGTCAGCGGTGTGCCGGGTCGCCGGGGCGGTTGCGTGCGCGCCGTCATGGGTACGTGGCACAGCGGTCCGACGTGCGTCCGGCGGCGGGCCGCTGTGGCTCCCTGACCAGCGGAGGCGCACGGCGGGGCGCGGGAACTCAGTGGCGGTCGGGCGCGTTCTGCCGTACAGATGTCGACAAGGACAAAAAGATCGTCCCCAAGCAGTAGAACTATTTCTTTGCCCACCCATTACCCTTGACCGCGAGGCCGCGCTGGGTGGCCACGGAGGAGTGAGATGAGGAGCAGCAACCCGGTCTTCTCGCGACGGGGCTTCAGCCGCGACAGCGGCGGCTACGCCGGCTTCAACGCGGCGCCGCAGGCCGGGGCCCCCACCGCGAACCCGTACGCCGGTGGCAACCAGTACGCCGGCGGGAACCCGTACGCGAACAACCCGTACGCGGCGGGGCAGCAGGACCTCCAGACCGGCCCCCCGCAGGCGCCGGCGCAGACCGGCCGGATGACGATGGACGACGTCGTCACGCGCACCGGCATCACGCTCGGCGTGGTCGTCGTCGCCGCGTGCGCGGCCTGGGCCATGAACCTGCCCTGGGGCGCCGGGGCCGGTGCCGGGCTCGTCGCGATGGTCCTGGGCTTCGTCCAGGCGTTCAAGGCGAAGCCGGTGCCCGCGCTGATCATCGGGTACGCGCTCTTCGAGGGCCTGTTCCTCGGCGTGATCAGCAAGGCGTTCAACTACCTCGCCGACGGCGCGCCCGTACAAGCCGTGCTCGGCACCATGGCCGTCTTCGTCGGTGTGCTCATCGCGTACAAGACCCGGCTCATCCGGGTCGACCGGCGGTTCTACCGCTTCGTGATGGCCGCCGCGATCGGCTTCGTCCTGCTGATGGCCGTCAACCTGCTGTTCAGCGTCTTCGGCGGCGGCGACGGCCTCGGCATCCGCACCGGCGGGCTGGGCATCGTGGTCGGCATCATCGGCGTGCTGCTCGGCGCCGCGTTCCTGGCGCTGGACTTCAAGCAGATCGAGGACGGCATCCGCTACGGCGCTCCGCGCGAGGAGTCCTGGCTCGCCGCCTTCGGCCTGACGCTGTCCCTTGTGTGGATCTACACCGAGATGCTGCGGCTGATCGCGATCTTGAACGACAACTTGCTCTTGGTGACCGAGTCGTTGACGTTGATGGCCGGGAACGCCAGCTCACCCGCGGCGGCGAACTGGTACAGCCGCAGCACGCCGGTGGTGGTCTCCTCGGTGACACCCTTGACCGACGCGGCGATCTTGGTCCACTTGTCCTTCTCGGTCTCGAAGCGCTTGCGCACCAGGGACAGGAAGACCTTCCAC
>NZ_JBHVHQ010001121.1:0-2300 GCF_042800135.1 Streptomyces sp. NPDC057654
CGTCGGGGCGGCCCTCCGTTCGCGCACTGTGCCGGTCGGGCCGGGCCGTTGTGCGTGGCGTCATGCGCCCACCCCCTCGGCTGATGAAGTCAGGGACGCGTCAGTCCGGCGGAGGGTTGCATACCGCTTGGACCACGTGTCCACGTGGGTCGTACGGGCCATCAAGCGCGCCCCCTGGCGGTGTGCCGGGAGACGGTGCGGGCGTCGAGACCGGAGAGGCCGCGCACGGCGACGTACGCCTTCTCGTGTCCGGGCAGAGATACGCGGCCGCGCAGGACGGCCGCGGGGTCGCGGGCGATGCGGTCGAGCAGTCTGCGGTAGATCCCGGCCATGGCGGCGACGCACGCGCCGCTGCGCCGGTCGAGCATGGGCAGCAGTTGGAACCCCTCCGCGAAGAGAGCTCGGGCCCGCCGTACCTCGAAGTGCACGAGGCCGGTGAAGTCCGATCCGGCCGGGGGCGTCGAGGAGTGGAACCCGGCGGCGCACCCGAACTTGGCCAGGTCGTCAGCGGGCAGATATGTGCGTCCGTTGCCCGCATCTTCGTGCACATCTCTAAGAATATTGGTCAGTTGCAGAGCAAGCCCGAGCGTATCGGCGTACTCGGGAGCGCGCTCGGCGCCACGAGCGCCGGGCACGGTGCCGAACACGCCCAGCGACAGCCGGCCGATGGCCCCGGCCACGCAGCGGCAGTAGATCTTCAGGTCGTCCCAGGTCTCGTAGGTCTCCCCGCGCACATCCATCAGCACCCCGTCGATGAGCTCGTCGAGCCCGCCGAGCGGGAGGTCGAAGCGGCGGGCGGCGTCCGCGAGCGCGACGGCCACCGGGTCGGTGTCGTCCTCGGCGACCGCGCCGTCCTTGACGCGGCCGAGCAGCGCGCGGGTCTCCTCCAGCCGGGCGTGTTTGGCGGCGGGCTCCAGCGTCCCGTCGCCGATGTCGTCCACGCGCCGGGAGAACGCGTACAGCGCGGACATCGCGTGCCGCTTCTCGGTCGGCAGCAGTCTGATGCCGTAGGCGAAGTTACGGGCCTGCTGCCCGGTGACGGCCTCGCAATAGCTGTACGCGGCGAGTACCGGCGCGGACGCGTGCGGCGATCCGTTCACGGTCCCGCTCACCCCTCTCTTCGCAGTGTCGCCCCCACCTCGCGCAGCAGGCTGAGCTTGGTGGGCTTGGGAGGTCCAGGGAGAACATCGTGCCCGGCGGCGGCGACCGCGTTCAGCGCGGCTCTCCCCCCGGCCACGAATCCCGCGAGCAACAGCTTCAGCCTGCCGTGGACGCTACCCACCAGGGGGGTGCCTTCATTCAGCAGCTCCCCGGCGCGTTGCGCCTCGAACGCGACCAGTGCGCGCACTGCCGCGCCGCCGCTCGGAGCGGCGAGGTCGGACTCGGTGACGCCGAATCGCGCCATGTCCTCGGCCGGGAGATAGATGCGGTCGCGCGCGAGGTCCTCGGCGACGTCCTGCAGGTGTTCGACGATCTGCAAGGCGGTGCAGACCGCGTCCGAGCGGCGGATCCGCTCGGGGCTTGCGGTGCCGGTGATGCCGAGCACGAGGCGGCCCACGGGGTTGGCGGACAGCTCGCAGTAGGCGAGGAGTTCGCCGTACGTGGCATAGCGGCGCACGTGCTGGTCCTGGCGGTTGGCCTCGATCAGGCCGCGGAAGGGGTCGGGGGCGAGCCCGCGCCGGTGCACGGTGGGGCCGAGCGCGCGCAGCAGGGGGTGGCGCGGGGCGGGGCCGTGGCGGTCGAAGACGCGGGCGAGGTCGCTCTCCAGGGCGTCGAGCATCGCGAGCCGGTCGTCGGCGCGGTCGCGGGTGAGGCCGAGCAGTTCGGCGTCCCGGCCGCCGGGGGCGAGGTCGCCGTCGCCGATGTCGTCGACGAGGCGGGCGTAGCCGTAGACCGCCATGAGGTCGGCGCGCCAGGCGCGCGGCACGAAGAAGGGCGCCACGGGGAAGTTCTCGGAGGCTGCCTTGCCGAGTACGGCCCGCTCATGCGCGTCCGTCGCGGCGCTCACCGAGGACTGCCCGGACCGGGGGCGGCTGCTGCGCCTTTTATCCGGAGAGTTCCCATAGCCATTGCCGTCACATCTCCCGTTCTACACTGCCGACCCAGAACATCCTATTTCGGACACGCCGCAGGCCCGTCCGCCCCCCGGACAGCTCCTCGGCGGCGGGCGGCGACACTTTCCACCCGACCTGCCGCGAATCAGCACCGGTACAGCGTACGCCGTACAAGTTCCCGGCGTACGCGGGGGTACATCCTTGATCGGTTGAACACCGCGTGGGGCGTGAATCTTCCCTCCAACC
>NZ_JBHVHQ010001122.1:0-2294 GCF_042800135.1 Streptomyces sp. NPDC057654
GTCCTGACCCTGGCGATGGCCGCCGCGTGCGCCGTGGTCCTGACGATCACGGTGCTCAGACAGCGCAGAGTCGGCGAAGACGACGATCCGAGCGAGACGCCCGACGTCATCGAGTACATGACCATGATGGTCGGCGTGGTCTATGCGATCGTGCTCGGCCTGGCCATCGCCGGGGTGTGGGAGGCGCGGACGGCGGCGCAGGACGGGGTGCGCGTCGAGGCGCAGGCGCTGCACGAGGTGAGCGAGCGGGTCCAGGCGTACGCGCCGACGGCCCGCGACGCCACGCGCGAGGACGTGCACGCGTACGTCAGTTACGTGGTGCACAAGGAGTGGCCGCGGATGCTGGACACGGGCCAGTTGTCGGACCGTGGCTCCGAGCTGCTGGACAAGGTGCGCGAGGACGTGACCTCGTACGTACCGCGCGACGACCACGAGAACCAGTCGTACCAGCCGCTGCTGGACCAGGTCGGCGCGGTGGACGACGCGCGGGGCGAGCGGGCGCACAACGCCGGGGACACGATGCCCGGCGTGGTGTGGTTCGGGCTGGTCGTCGGGGCGGTGGTGGCCGTAGGGCTGATCTTCACCTTGCAGATCCGGCGCTCGGGGCGGGAGTTGCTGCTCGCCGGGATCTACAGCGCGCTCATCGCCTTCCTCCTCTTCCTGATCTGGGACTTCGACTCGCCGTTCGGCCATGCGGTGGGCGATGCGACGGGCCCGTTCACGGTCCTGTTCGCCGTCTGACGATTCGTCACCGAGTCAGCGCTCCGCTCGCCATCTGACGGGCAGGTGCTTGAGCCCGTTCTGGAAGTTGGAGGTCAGCCGGACGGGCTCCCCCGCCCGTTCGAGTCCGGGCAGCCGCTCCAGGGTGGCGCGCAGCATGGCCCGCAGCTGTACGCGCGCGAGGTGCGCGCCCAGGCACAGATGCGGGCCGTGGCCGAAGCTGACGTGGGGGCCGGGGGCGCGGGTGATGTCGAAGCGGTCGGGGTCGGGGAAGACGGACTCGTCCCGGTTGGCGGAGGCGTGGTAGACGACGACCTTCTCGCCGCGCCGGATACGTACTCCGCCCAGGTCGACGTCGCGGGCGGCGGTGCGCCGGAAGTCCATCACGGGCGGCCAGTAGCGCAGCAGTTCCTCGATGGCGGAGCCGGTGAGCGCGGGCTCCGCCACGAACCGCGCGCACTGCTCCGGGTGGTCGAGGAGGGTCAGCAGCGCGCCGGGGATGCCGTTGCGGAGCGTTTCGTTCCCGGCCACCGCGAAGAGGAAGAACATGTTCTCGAACTCCTCGCGGTCCAGCCCGCCCTCCCGCATGTGCGCCATCACGCTGCCGGGCCGGGGCGCCTCGGCCAGCGCGTGCGCGTACGCGAACATGTCGGCGAGCGCCGCGCGGGAGCGGGGGTTGACCGCGCTCCCGTCCGGCCGGGCCCGCAGCGCCGGGCGGACCGCGACGGCCGCACGGCCCATATCGCTGAGCCCCTCCCCATCACCCTTGCCGTACCCCGCATAATCTTCGTCCTGATAGCCGATCACCCGGCTGGACCAGTCGAACAGCAGCCGCCGGTCGCGCTCCGGCACACCGAGGACGTGGGCGAGCGTCCATACCGGCAGGTCGGCCGCCAGTTCCACGTAGTCGGCGTCGCCGTGCGCCGCGACGCCGTCGATCAGCGCGTGCGCCCGCGCCTCGATGACCTCCTCCAGTTCGCGCACGGCGCGCGGGGTGAAGGACGCCGCGACGATCCGCCGCAGCCGCGCGTGTCCGGGCGGGTCCTGGTTGAGCATCATGGACCGTACGAACGCCAGGTCGGCGGGGGTGTCGGGGTCGCGGATCTGGGTGGCGCCGAGGTGCGAGGAGTAGTCCTCGGGGGTGCGCAGCACGTGCCGGACGTCGGCGTGCCGGAAGACGGCCCAGAATCCGGGGCCGGCCGGCCAGGGCCCGTCGGCGGGCTCCTCGACGCGGCACACCGGGGCCGTGGCCCGCAGCTCGCGGAAGAGGTCGTAGGGCACGCCGCGGGCGTACGTCTCGGGCGCGAACACGTCGTCGGCACTCACGCCGCGACCGTACGGCGTTCCTCGGTGGCCGCGTCAAGGCCACAATGGCGCGATGACGCTGACGAACGAAGCCGCTGACAAGATCCTCGCCGATAACTTCGCCCCGTGGGTGCGGGAGCTGGGGCTGACCGTGACGGAGACGGGCGAGCGCCACGCGGTGCTGCGGCTGCCGTGGTCGGACGCGCTGGCGCGGGAGGGCGGCGCGCTGTCGGGGCAGGCGCTGATGGCCGCCGCCGACACGGCCACCG
>NZ_JBHVHQ010001123.1:0-2293 GCF_042800135.1 Streptomyces sp. NPDC057654
GCTCTTCGCCACCGACCTGCGGACCGGCGAGGCGCGCGAACTGCCCGCCCCCGGACCGGTCGTCGACCCGCGCCCCTCCCCCGACGGGCGGCACATCGCGTACGCGGCGGGCGGCGCGCTGCGGCTCGTCGCCGCGGACGGCACGGGCGACCGCGCCCTGGCCGCGCCCGAGGGACCCGAGGACCCGGCGGTGTGGGGCCTCGCCGAGTTCATCGCCGCCGAGGAGATGGACCGCTACCGCGGCTTCTGGTGGTCCCCCCAGAGCGACGCGCTGCTCGCCGCCCGCGTCGACGACTCCCCGGTGCGCCGCTGGTGGATCGCCGACCCCGCCAACCCGGAGCGCGAGCCGTCCGAGCAGGCATACCCGGCCGCGGGCACCCCGAACGCCGACGTGTCCCTGACCCTGCTGCGCCTCGACGGCACCCGCACCGACGTCGTGTGGGACCGCGCCCGCTACCCCTACCTCGCGCGCGTCCACTGGTCGGCGGACGGCCCGCCGCTGCTCCTCGTCCAGGCCCGCGACCAGCGCTCCCAGCTGCATCTGGCGGTGGACCCCGAGACGGGCGCGACCCGCATGCTGCACGCGGACGAGGACCCGGTGTGGCTGGATCTGTTCCCCGGCGTGCCCGCCTGGACGCCGGACGGCCATCTGCTGCGGATCGCGGACGAGGGCGGCGCTCGGGTGCTCGTCGTCGGCGACCGCGCCCTGACCGGGCCGCAGTTGCACGTACGGTCCGTGCTGGACGTGGGCGGCAACGACGTGCTCGTCTCCGCGTCCGCCGGGCCCGAGGCCGCCGCCCCGGAGACCGGCGAGGTGCACGTCTACCGCGTCAACGAACTGGGCGTGGAGCGCGTCTCGCAGGGCCGGGGCGTGCACGCGGCCGTACGCTCCGGCGACGTCTGCGTCCTGGTCTCCGCGTCATTGGAGCGCAGCGGGGCGGTCGTCGAGGTGCTGCGCGACGGCAAGCGGACCGCCGCCGTGGACTCGTACGCCGAGCAGCCGGAGCTGACCGCCCGCCCGGAGCTGACCGAGGCCGGGCCGGACCGCATCCCCTGCGCCGTCCTGCTGCCCGCCGGCTACCGCGAGGGCGACGGCCCGCTCCCCGTGCTCATGGACCCCTACGGCGGTCCGCACGGCCAGCGCGTCGTCGCCGCGCACAACGCGTATCTGACCTCGCAGTGGTTCGCCGACCAGGGGTTCGCCGTGGTCGTCGCCGACGGCCGCGGCACCCCGGGACACTCGCCCGGCCGGGAGAAGGCCATCCGGGACACCATGTCCGACGTAGTCCTCGACGACCAGGTCGCGGCCCTGCGGGCGCTCGCCGAGCGCTACCCGCTGGACCTCGGCCGGGTCGGCATCCGCGGCTGGTCGTTCGGCGGCTACCTCGCGGCCCTCGCCGTGCTGCGCCGCCCGGACGTCTTCCACGCGGGCGTCGCGGGCGCGCCGGTCACCGACTGGCGGCTGTACGACACCCACTACACGGAGCGCTATCTCGGCCACCCGGACGAACAGCCGCGGGTGTACGACGCCAACTCCCTCATCTCGGAGGAGGGGCTGTCGGGCGCGGCGGAGGAGGCCCGGCCGCTGATGATCGTGCACGGTCTCGCGGACGACAACGTGGTGGCCGCGCACACCCTGCGGCTGTCCTCGGCGCTCCTCGCGGCGGGCCGTCCGCACGAGGTGCTGCCGCTGTCGGGGGTGACGCACATGACGCCACAGGAGCAGGTGGCGGAGAACCTGCTGCTGCTCCAGGTGGACTTCCTCAAGAGGTCGCTGAAGATCGGCTGAGGATCGGCTGCGATGCGGCCTCAAGGGCGCCTGGAGGGCGCCTGGAAGCCGCCGACCTTTTCCCGCGAGCGGTGGCCCTGAAACTCGTGCGTCCCATGAGGCAACCTGATCCGCGTCCCACCTTGTCGGAGGAGTGTGACAGGAGCGACGCGGACAGGAACCCGATGGCGAGGACACCACTGTGACGGCCGGCGACCCGGGCTTCGAGGAGTTCGTCGCCGCGCGCGGCCCGCGGATGCTGCGGGTCGCGTGGCTGCTCACGGGCGATGCCCATCAGGCCGAGGACCTGCTCCAGACGGTGCTCGCCAAGGTCTGGCCGAAATGGGACCGGATCACGGCGGACAACCCGGAGGCGTACGTCCGCAAGGCGCTGGTGAACACCCACGCCTCGTGGTGGCAGCGCCGCTGGCGCGGCGAGGTGCCGCACGGGGAGCTGCCGGAGGCGGTCGCCGCGCCCGACCCGTACGCCGCCGTCGACCTGGAGAGCTCGCTGGGCGCCGCCGT